>LKNH01000044.1 GCA_001564135.1 Halobacteriaceae archaeon Tc-Br11_E2g27
AAAACCGGTCACCGACAAAGTCAGGTGCGGTGTACTTTCCGAATCGTCGGAACTGCGCTGCCATGAAGATAAGCAGGATGAAATACCCGGTCGTCCAGCCAACCACGTACGCGAGGCCGAAATATCCGAGCGTTCCAACCAGTGCAGCCACACCAAGATATGATGCGGCACTCATCCAGTTTGCACCGATTGCCATTCCATTTTCGATAGGGCCGATGGACCGACCTGCGACCCACAGTTCGTCGACTGCGGCCACACGGAAAAACCATCCAACGCCAAGGAAGACGGCAAGCATCAACACGACCGTCAATGCTGGAATGACCTTGAATCCCTCTTCGAGGGCGTTCGTATAGTCGTTCGCGAGGACAACTGACGCTTCCATCAGGAGTTCAGCAGCCATCATTTGTCATCACCTGTCGTGGTTTCCGCCGGCTCGCTTTCGTCGGAAACGACTTCTCCCCCGTCCGCTGAAACAGTTGCTTCGGAGTCATCTTCCACCTCTGTCTCGTGTGAAATGCCGTATTTTGTATCGAGACGGTCTCGGTACCAGGCGTAAACTGCTGCAAGCACCAGCGCGATAAGCGGCGAAACAATTGCGGTCAGGAAGAAATTCAGCGGATAGCCACCTAGAACGGTGGTTTCCGTCATGAATCCTTCCGCGAAGTAGCTTGCAATCACCGGGCCGAATACGCCGATAATCCACGCTGCGAACAACACGAAAATCATTCGCAGGTTGTCTTTCATAAACGGCGTACTCGGCTTGAAGATGTTCACCTCGTGGTCGAGATAATCTGTGTTCTCGTGGACGGCATGCGCGTCGCCACCACCATCCGTGAGAACGGGCTGTTCGTCAGTCATACTGTCGTCTGATTGAGTCATGTTTGTATCGTCTGATTGAGGAATTTTGTTGAGTTTCGAAGCGTGGTGCTCCCTTCGATTAGTCACCCTGCACTTTCTCTTCGATGTCGTGGACGACATCGGGGTTGCGTAGCGTACTCGTGTTACCGAGCTCGTCGCCGTTTGCAATGTCCTCGAGCAACCGTCGCATAATCTTCCCGGACCGAGTTTTTGGCAACTCAGGTGTGAAGATGATGGCTTCCGGTCGAGCGAACGGACCAATCTCTTCCTCGACGGCTGTAACAATCTCTGCTCGGAACGCTTCGGATTCTTCCTGGCCGTCCTCGGTGATGACGTAGCCGTAGATGGCTTCGCCTTTCATCTCGTGGTTCCCGCCGACAACGGCCGCTTCCGCAACGCCTTCGACGCCGACGATTGCGGATTCAACTTCCATCGTCCCGATACGGTGACCGGAGACATTGATGACGTCATCGACACGGCCAAGGACCGTAATGTAGCCGTCGTCATCGAGTTTGGCACCGTCTTCCGGGAAGTAGACCCATTGGTCACGCTCCGGAATCGAGTACTCGTCCCAGTATTCGTTGATGAAGCGTTCGTCGTTTTTATAGAGGGTCCGCAGCATGCCGGGCCACGGCTTGTTGACTACCAGATGACCGGCCCGCCCGGCACCAACAGGATCTCCGCTTGGGTCGACAATATCAGCGCTGATACCCGGGAGGGGTGGACCGGCCGTTCCGGGTTTCATCTTTTTGACGCCGGGGAGTGTCGTAATCATCATACCACCAGTTTCCGTCTGCCACCAGGTGTCGACAATTGGACAGTTTTCGTTCCCGATATGTTTGTAATACCATTTCCAGGCCCGAGGGTTGATTGGCTCACCGACCGTTCCAAGCAGTCGAAGGCTTGAGAGGTCGTGTGACTCTGGATACTCGGTGCCCCACTTCATGAACGCACGAATCGCCGTTGGAGCGGTATATAGTTGGTTGACCTCGTATTCTTCGACAATTTTCCAGAAGCGGTCCTTGTTGGGGTAATCTGGCGTCCCCTCGTACATGACAGAGGTGGTTCCAAGCGCGAGCGGTCCGTAGACGATATAGGAGTGTCCGGTAATCCAGCCGATGTCGGCCGCACACCAGTAGGTATCATCAGGTTTGACATCAAGAACCGCATGGCTCGTCCAGGCTGCATAGGAGAGATAGCCACCTGTCGTATGTTTGACTCCTTTTGGTTTGCCGGTGGTTCCGGACGTGTACATCATAAAGAGCATATCCTCGGCATCGCGAGTGACGGGGTCGACAACGGCCCCGCTGTTTGCCTCGACCTGCTCGGAAAAAATATACTCATCGTCGGAAATATCGGATGGTGCGTTTTCGCCGAGACGGTCAGCGACGATGGTCGTCACGTCGCTTTCGACGTTTTCAACACCCTTTCGGGCCTTGCTCAGATGGTCAAGTGCATCGCCACGTCGGTAGTAGCCATCACAGGTTACGAGCACATCCGAGTTTGCAGAGTTCATCCGTTCTGCAAGCGCATCGGCTGAGAAACCAGCGAACACGACGGAGTGAGGAGCACCGATGCGAGCACAGGCAAGCATCGCAATCGGGAGTGCTGGAATCATCGGCAGGTACATCGTGACGATGTCGTCTTCCTCGACACCGAGGTCTCGCAGGGCCGCAGCAAACTCGTTTACTTCACGGTGAAGTTCCTCGTAGGTGTACGTACGTGTCTCGCCGAGTTCGCCAATCCATTCGATAGCCACCTCGTCACCTCGTTCATCAAGGTGTCTATCGACACAGTTAGCAGAGGCATTGAGTTTGCCGTCAACAAACCACTCATAGAACGGTTCGTTCGTGTCATCGAGTACCTGATTCCATTCTTTCTCCCAGTCGAGGAGATTGGCCGCCCGCTCCCACTCATCCGGCCAGTTCTCCTCAAAATCCTCGTAAATCGACTCGTCGGAGATGTTTGCCTGTTCGACAAACGATGCTGGGGGCTCGAACTCCTCTTGCTCCGCTAATCGCGATTCGAGTTGAACATCCGCTTCGTCATCCTCTGTCATACGCTCTGTTCTCTTGAGAGTTCCATATTAATACCCCCGTCTAACTATACCAAGGTTCGTTATTCTCGCCTGGAAAATTGGGAAATGAAAAGGAACTATCCCGAAATAATGGTGTAATTATCCGGATGTAACAGATTTCTCTGCGTGAGGGGTATCTGTTCATACGAGACGGGGCCCTGAGCGGTCTTTTGAAAAAAGCTAATCAACAAAGGATTTGAAAGCCCTAATTACTTAATCTCCTCCAAATTAGTCCTCAAAGACATCCTCCAGTAGCTTCTGTTGAGCTTTACGCAGGTGGTTATGCAACGTCGGGGCAGAAACCCCCATAGATTCGGCTAAATCCTCTGCTGTGCTGCCCCGTGGCCATTCGAAATAGCCAGCATGATAGGCCCCTTCAAGGACAGATTGTTGTTTGTCCGTTAACGTCGTATCAAGTGACTTTCCCATCGCCTGTGAGCCATCGTCCGCGCTTCGTTCCTGTTTTCCACGGAGTTCGATTGACGGAAATTGTCCAATAAGTGTGTCATTTAGCGAGCGAACGTCCGTATCAGGCGTTACTTCACAGACCAGTGAGGCAGTTCCATTTTCGACGGTGAGTTCCGTTAGTGTCGCCCCTCGTTCGGAGAGCAAAATGGCCGGCGATGACTGAATGACTAGCTCAAGTCGGCCGCCGTCGTCGTAATTTTGAATGAGTCGAGCATCAGTGATACCCTCGATGTCCGCGGTGGCATCAAGTGCCCTTTCGGCAGTTACTCCAGCGATATCAACAAAACAAAGAAGCGACTGTGCTTCTGCCGGAACCGCTCCATCAAGCGCTAAGGAACAGGAGATGGCCTGTGAAAGGGCAACAAGTGGAGCATCCTCATCGTGATACGAAAACCGCAGTTCAAGGATGGTTCCCCCGAGCAACAGCAGCCGTCGCTCCGTTGCGGTAATGCCAAACGCAATGCGACGTCCCAGTGCCGAGAGTGCTGTTCGCTCTGGTTTGTCGAATGCATCTTCACGGTCTGCACGGACGACAAGTGCGCCATAACTCGTCTCACCATGCGCAATCGGGACAGCGCCGAGCATCCCTCTCCCCTCTACATCGGTGTTTGGGCCCGGGTCGTCCGGAGCGACCATCGCCTGACCAGTCTGCATCGCTCGGCGGACTAGTCCCGAATTCGCAGGACCCGAAAAGCGATTGGGACTCTCGCCCGCGTGTGCGCGCACTGTAACAGCACTTTCCGCCGAATCCTGGTCGAGAATCCATGCCGCTTCATATAGGTCCGTCAACCGTTCGACAACTCGGCGATTAATTTCGCTACGTGTGTTCCCAGCAATCAACTCCTCATCTACCGCTTCAAGCGTCGTCACAATTCGCGGCAGCCATCCGCGCTGGTCGCGCGATTGCGTCTCTAACGTTTCAAACGCACGCGCAATTTCGGCACGAGTCGGTGTTCCGAACGACTGCAACAGGCCGTCGATACTCTGCCAGCCACCGACTGCAGTGACAACTCGAGCATCAATCCCGTTTGAGACCAACAGCGTTCGTGCAAAGTACTCCCGGAGCGTCGATGGGGTAACTTCTTCAAACACAGCGCGGCCAGTCTCCTCTGCGGCACGCTCACCAACTTCTCCGACAAGCATCTGTATCCGTCGTTCAGAGACGGGAATGACACGGTCATCTGTTCCTATCCCGTTGCTGCGCGTAAATTGCCAGAAGTCGTGCGCCACTTGTGCAGGCATATAGGCCGTTCGGGTCTTCTCATCGCCTTCCCGAACAGTCACAAAATAGCGAGTTCGCCCTTGAGAACCCTCCCCGGATACATCCCCTGGTTTGAGCCGTTCAATCTCTGCAGCACGTAGCCCTACCTCAGCACAGAGACGGACAACAAGTTCCTCACGGTGAGTTTGCGTTGCTCGGCGTAACTGTTTGTACTCGTGGTCAGTTAGCTGGACTCTGTCACCAGGGACTCCCATTTCGCTACTGGTTGATTGTGCGAAATATGATTTAGTTCTTTTGGCGCTCTACCCGCATCACCGCTATATAATCGACTGTTTCAGTACGGACTTTCGAATTGTCTCAGTAGTCAATATAACCAGTCATATGAGTGTTTTCGTCGGTATTATGTGGCTCATTGAGAGGAAACCGTCTTTTATTTCTCGCATCCGGGAGGGAGCGAAATAAGTAACTGCCTTTGAAGGTAATATATCATGGCAAGAAATGGTACTAGCTGGGGCAAAAACATTCCCACAAAGGAATTAGTAATTTTGGAGAGTCTCATTGAAACTAATTTCGAGTCTCCTATCTATGGCGAAGATACTACAATCTCATTCTGAAGAGCCCTGTAGCCCATTTGCAACTGATTTTCGATTTCAACCATACAACAAACAATAGCATTTTTTCGCTCTATCTACTCAGACTGAAAGGGATTTACTTTCCTGCTTATCCATCGTCAGTCCTGTGACTCCACCAGAAACTCACCCAACCCATCGATAGGGCGGTCGGGATTTAGCTCATCCAACTCCGCTGGTGCACCAAGTTGGGCATCACCTGATTCGGGTTCTCTGAGTTCTGTCCGACCACGGTGGACGGCAATGTCGTCGTTCAGGTGAAGGTCGATTGCCGAAAGCAACGCATCCGCTTCGAGCGGTTGTCCGATTTGTTCGAGTTCCTCCACGTCGGCATCGGGCGGTACGTTGAACACACGTTGGGTAATAATCGGTCCCTGGTCGAGGTCCGTCGTGACATAGTGGGCAGTAACCCCTGCAATACGAACGCCCTCCTCCAGCGCTTGTAGATATGCTTCGGCACCGGGGAACGAGGGCAAAAGCGAGGGATGAATATTGATAATCCGTTGTTCGTAGCGGAAAACAACGTCGGGACTCAAAATCCGCATATACCGGGCAAGTACAATTAAATCTGCATCATACTCATCAAGCAGTTCAAGCAGTTGCCCCTCGTCGGGCGTTCCCTTCTCGTCGCCGATATCATGGAACGGAACATCGTATTTCTCCGCCATCGGTTCGAGGTCATCATGATTGCCGATAACGACGCTCACATCTGCCCCGAGCGTTCCACTTGCCCAGGCCTCGAAGATGGCTTCAAGGCAGTGAGACTCTTTGGTTACAAGTACTGCAATCTGTTTCGTCTCACGGTCTGCCGGGAACCGGACCTGAATATCGACGCCCAGTTCGTCTCCCAATTCGTGTAGGTCATCTCGGAGTTTCTCGGCCGTACAGACCATCTCCGAGGTATCTACACGCATGGTCATCCGGAAGACGCCCTCACGGACGGCCTGGTCCAGATCCTCGATGTTGATACTGCGCTCGAACAACAACGTGGTAACGTTGGCAATCAACCCGGTATCGTCTTCACCAACGACCGTGATTTCAGTGAACTCTCGCGTCACCGTAACCACCGCCATCGAATGCGTTCCTGGTAGGTCATCTATCTGACTCAGTGCCCCTAAGCGACTAAAACATTCGTTTTCTACCTGTGGAATGGGGAGTCGATGGAGAGGGACCAACTGGAATCACAAACGTTTTCGAGGCCGCCAACCGCGTGTTCATCAATGACAGCGTATACGGCTACGGTGACAGTCCGACTCAAACAGGGCGTTCTCGACCCAGAGGCGGAAACGACACAGCGCGCGCTTGAACGACTTGGCTTTGAGCTTGAGGACCTCAGAGCGGCTGACCAGTTCGAAATCGACATCGCTGCTGCAACCGCCGATGAGGCACGCGAACGCGTCGTCGAAATGACCGAGCGGTTGCTTGCAAACCCGACCATCCACGATTACGAGGTCGACCTGACGGAGCAATGACTGTCGCTGTCATCCAGTTTGGCGGGAGTAACTGTGACCGAGATACTGTCCAGGCACTTGCCGCACTCGATATCGATGCACAGCTGGTCTGGCACGAGGATGGGCTTCCTGCAGAGACCGCGGGAATTGTTCTTCCCGGTGGGTTCTCCTACGGAGATTATCTCCGTGCAGGAGCAATGGCTGCACAGTCCCCGATTATGGACGAGGTCCGGGACGCTGCTGATGACGGGTTGCCAGTGCTTGGTATCTGTAACGGCGCACAGATTGGCTGTGAGTCAAAACTCACCCCCGGCGCGTTCACAATCAACGAAAGCGCTCGCTTCCAGTGCGAACACGTCAACCTTCGCGTTGAAAACGCAGAGACACCGTGGACGAGCCACTATGAGGAGGGTGACGTCGTTTCGTTCCCAATCGCACACGGCGAGGGACGGTTTGAAATTGCTGATGACAAGCTAGAAGCGCTCGAAGCTGAGAATCGCGTGCTCTTTCGCTACTGCGACAGCGAGGGGAACGTGACGGACGAGGCCAATCCAAACGGCTCAAAGAATAACATTGCAGGGATTACGGGTGAATCTAACCATATCGCCGTCATGATGCCTCACCCAGAGCGAGTTTCTCTTCCCGACCTTGGTGCCACTGACGGACAGGGCGTGCTCAAAGGGTTCCAGTGATATAAGGAACATTCCAAAACGCCGGGATTGATAGTTCCGGGACACGATTGTGTGAATGGAATTTCAGATGACTGGCGAGAACTTTGCTATTGAGGGGAACAGTGCAATTATTACCGGTGCATCGAGCGGGATTGGCCGGGCGATTGCCGAACAGTTTGCGGCGGAGGGGGCTGATGTGGTCATTTGCTCACGGAAGCAAGAGAACGTCGACCCTGTTGCTGAGAAGATAAACGAAAGCGACCGGCCGGGTTCTGCACTCGCCGTTGAGTGTGACGTTACCGACCGTGATGCAGTTGAAGCGCTCATTGAAGCCACCGTCGAGGAGTTTGGCGGCATTGATACGCTTGTGAACAACGCTGGCGCGAGCTTTATGGCGAATTTTGACGATATCAGCGAAAACGGCTGGAAAACCATCGTCGATATCAACCTGCACGGGACCTACCACTGCACACAGGCCGCCGGTGAGTATCTGGCAGAAAGTGGTGGTACCGTCATTAATCTGGCAAGCGTCGCCGGACAGAACGGTGCTCCGTACATGAGCCATTATGCCGCGGCAAAAGCAGCGGTCATCAACCTGACAAAGACGCTTTCGTTCGAATGGGCTGGCGATGGCGTACGGGTTAACTGTATCGCACCCGGATTCGTTGCGACGCCTGGCGTCGAAACACAGATGGGTGTAACAGCTGATGAAATAGAGCGAGAGGAGGTCGAGCGTCGCATCGGATTGAGCGAGGAAATCGCGGATATCACGCAGTTCCTCGCAAGCGATGCTTCCTCGTATATCGTCGGGGAGACCATTGCCGCCGCTGGTGTTCCGGACATCATGGAATCACATCAGGTTTAGCCTCGGTTTCTTATTCAATACCACAGCGTTCAAACGCTGGGGTGCGTACTACCCGGTAATGACGCTCCGAGTGACGAACTCCCTGACCGGAGAGCGCGAGACGTTCGAGCCAGCAGACCCCGACTCCGTCCTGTTGTATTACTGTGGGCTGACGACCTCGGACCCAGCGCATCTCGGTCACGCGCGTGGGTGGGTCCACGTCGACGTGATGCATCGCTGGCTTGACTGGCACGGCTACGACGTCCGTCACGTCGAGAACTTTACCGATATCAACGAGAAAATCATTGCCCGTGTCGGACCCGACGGCGAAACGGAAGAAGCGGTTGCACAGTCTTATATCCAGGATATCATTGCGGATATGCGCTCGCTAAATCTCCTCCGCGCGGAGGTCTACCCACGGGTTTCCGAACACGTCCCCGAGATTATCGACCTCATCGAACGGCTTATCGAACGGGGCTATGCCTACGAATCGAACGGCTCTGTCTACTTTGCGGTCAGCGAGTTCGAGGAGTACGGCAAACTCTCGAATCAAGAACTTGCGGAAATCGAAGCCCAGGGCGAAGAAGACGAACAGGCAGAAAAGCGCCACCCAGCCGATTTCGCACTCTGGAAAGGTGGACCCGTCTCCCCCGATGCTATCAGCGACCACCAGCATGAAGATGCTGTCCCGGCCGATGAAGCCGTCGAGACAGCGTTGACATGGGATTCGCCGTGGGGGGAAGGCCGTCCCGGCTGGCATATCGAATGTTCCGCGATGAGCATGACTCACCTCGACGAGACAATCGATATCCACGTCGGAGGACAGGACCTCGTTTTCCCTCACCACGAAAACGAAATTGCTCAAAGCGAGGCTGCAACGGGACACACCTTCGCCAGATACTGGTTACACGTCAACTTGCTCGATGCCCCTGACGACGAGAAAATGTCGTCATCGCTCGGAAACTTCGAGACGGTCACAGAGGCCGTCGAAAAGTACGGTGTAAACGTCGTTCGAACGTTCCTGCTCTCGACAGCCTACTACAACGACGCAACCTACAGCCCGGAAACTGTCGCCGAAGCGACCAAACGGTGGGAACGCATCGAACGCGGGTATGAACGCGCCGTCTCTGCACTCGATAGCACCGACGCTGCAAGCAAAGCTGTCGATGAGTCGTTGCGCGATGAGGTTGACGAGCTGCGAGATGAGTTCATCACGGCGCTTGATGACGATTTCAACACGAGAGGAGGGATTGCAGCCTTGCTTGAACTCGTCACTGCTGTCAACACTCACGTAGAGGAAGCGAAAGCATACGATTACCGTGGACTGCGTCGTGCTGTTGAAACGTTTGAAGAGTTTGGTGAGGGTATCTTTGGGCTCTCGTTCGGAGACACGACCGCTGAAGGGGATGTCACTATAGCTGAGGACCTCGTTGACCTCGTGCTTGATATCCGCGAACAGGAGCGTGCTGCTGGAAATTATGACCGAGCGGACGAACTCCGTGACGACCTGGAAGCGCTTGGTATCGAAGTTCAAGACACAGCAGATGGTGTCACATACCGATTCGAATAGGACCAAACAGAGCTAGGCTTTTCCAACTGCGGTCATCAACGAGAGAAAGAGTACCATCGGAACTTGACAGAGGAGGATAACAAACAATGTTGTATCTGTCGCAAGCGGCGTCTCAAGACGCATTGATAGCTCCGGGACTAACCACCACGAGATAGCCGCGATGATGAACGAGGCTTCAACCATAATCGAGAGGAAATCTGTTGGTGCAAACAGGAACTGGTTGTATCTGTCGACACCTTCACTGGCGAGAAAGAGTCCGGAGACAACCGCAAGCAATGCTGTCCCACCAACAGCAAACGCGACGGTGTTCGTTGCGACGGTTTCACTCAGTTCCGAGAGGACATCTCGATTCAACACAACAAAGGGTCCGAGCGATAGCAACAGATACAGTGTGAAAAAGATCGTCACGTCTCGGACGTGCTGGCCCCCTATCATGTGACACTGTTTACGGTGATGGTACATAAGGATGTGTCTGACAACTGGGACCCAATCGATTGTGAACGGTGCCTTTTCTTTTTAACGTATCTTTGAGCAGGTCTGCGAATTGCATGATTACTGAGGGGCAGAGCCAGTAATATTCTGGACATCAGAGCTTATCTCTTGCTGTCCGATATGGGTGATACGGTAGAACGTCTGCCGGCCATCCTCATCCTCTAGAGCTCCAACACGAGCGACGAGGCCGGCATCAACGAGTTCTCCGAGATGGTGGGTGAGGTCAAATCCAGGGTCGTCAATGGCATCGGCAAGCTCTTTCCGTGCAACTTCGTCACGATTCCACAGGTAGTACAGGATCGCATATCGTCGGCCATCACCCAGCGCTGCTTTCCGTGCGACGTGATCCGTGAACGTCCCCATACTGCCGTTAAACAGCTGCTCATTCACGTATTGCTCCAGATCCCCCTTCTCAGGATCAGGCGTCGTGGGCATGGAGTCAGAGGACATTGTTGTCTGGACATACAGCGGGGGGCCATATGAATCCACCGACTAGAGAGAATAATTTCTTTGTTTTCAATTGATAATATGACTGCATAGTAGAACAACCACACTTTTGCCGGAATGGCTTCTCGTGAGAGATAATGTTTGATGGCGATACGAATTTTCGATACAACGATCGCCCGATCTCCGATATACTCGCAGAACAAGCGCCGAAACCTCCGAAATTAGGACCGCATAACGACTTCACCGTCTACGTGATGGGGCCGTATACTGCGTTCAACGCGGAGAAAGCCTACGACGACGCTGACAAACTCCGGACTCCCTTTCAAGATGATCCTCTCTTCGATCCAGACGAGCATATCGACGACACCGGAAACAGCAATATGGAAGATGCGCTCCGTGATTTCTGCGAGGAGCTCAGGCACAAACACAATTGTCATGCCTTCATCGCTACCGACATCGAAATCCCCACACATCAGCAAGCCAAAGAGCAGAACGAGGATCGAAGTGAAGGCGATCCAGAGATCAAGGGAATGGACCCACTTGCCCAATCGGTTGCGTTCGCGGCCCACAGTGACGCTGTTCTTTTCTTGTTCACAAGCGGTGGACTGACGACCGGCGTTGGGGCCGAGACTGGCGGAATTCTCGGAGAATTCCACCTTCGACGAGGCAACCCTGCGACTACACACAAACCAGGCCAGCGGGTTGCGATCTACATGGACGAGAACTTTGGGAGTGCTACGATCGACGAACTTCCGCAAGGTTACGACATCCAATACGACCAGTTTGGAACAAAAGACGACTTACATACGTCTGTTCGGCGCTGGTTCGACAATCTCACTCGAGAAACCAGAGACACGAACCTTCCTGTGTTTATTCCCGGTGAAACCTACTCTATTGAACTCACCGAATAGTCTGGTACCGAACCGGAATCTAATACCGTAATTTATACAAAAGATACGGAGTAGCTGGAATTGACCAGCAGCCGTAACGTAACGGCCAAGACAACGCATCCATTTTGCCGGAGTAATGAGTTATCGAATCGGTCTTGTTGGCAAGCCCTCTGTGGGGAAGTCGACATTTTTCAATGCAGCGACGATGAACGACGTGCCCGAAGGAGCCTATCCATTTACGACGATTGACCCCAGCCTCGGTGAGGCGTATGTTCGAACTGACTGTGCAGCGCCTGAATTCGATGAACGCTGCCAGCCATCGGTTGGTATCTGTGCGGATGGCACCAGATTTGTGCCAGTAAAACTTGTGGATGTAGCCGGGCTGGTGCCTGGCGCTCACGAGGGACGTGGGCTTGGTAATCAGTTCTTGACTGACCTCAACGAGACCGACGTGCTGGTCCATGTCGTTGATTTTTCTGGAACGACCGACAGTGAGGGAGAACCAACCGAAGGCCATGACCCACGGGAAGACATTGATTTCCTTGAAGCCGAACTCGATGCCTGGTATCTCGATGTCCTCGAGAAGGGCGTTACGCGATACGAAAATCAGCATATGGCTGACCCTGACCCTGAAGATATTTTGGCCGAACAGCTCTCCGCGTTCCGTATCTCTGCCGGGGAAATTAAACAGACGATTCTGTCGCTCGGTCTTCCTGTCGCCCCGTTATCGTGGGACCGTGATGAACGGGAGAAGCTCGCTCGTGAAATTCGACGACGAACAAAGCCGATGGTAATTGCCGCAAACAAACTGGATACGGACACTGCGCAGGAAAATTGGGGTGAAATCACGGAAGACCCTGAGTACGACCATTTGACGTTCGTTCCGGTATCGGCACACGCGGAGAAAGCACTCAAAAACGCAAACGAACAGGGTGCAAT
>LKNH01000045.1 GCA_001564135.1 Halobacteriaceae archaeon Tc-Br11_E2g27
AGGCGGCAAGCAACTCTCCGTGGTGTGTATCGAGCCGGTCAAGGCGTTGCTCAATCAGTGCTGAGGAGTCCTGTGTCAGTGTACTCTGTTCGGGGAGTAATCCAAGCGACCGGAACTCCTCATCGTATACCGCACGCTCAAACTCGCCAGTTTCTTCCTGTACGGAAACTGCGGTTGCTCCGGCAACGTCTATTCCTACTTCTTCGTATCCTTCGCTTGTTGGTTCATCCGGCGTAAGCAGCCAACCCGGCTCTGTCGCTTCCGAATCAGCAGTATCGACCAGGGAGTTGGGACCAGCTGTAGTGTCGGTAACCGCCGCTCCGGCCACTGTGGTTACCAGAATACCAGCGAGTACCACGACGCTGAGAGCGGTTACCATCGTGAGGAGTGGGCGGCCTCGCTGTGACATATCCTTCCGTTTGTCGGCCTCCGTTAAAAACGTCGCGGGAGCGTGAACAGCGAAATACCTTCAGTCGAACCCGGCTTCAGCGATGGAGGGGCGGCGAGACAGTTCATCAAGGCTGCTAACGTTTCATGGAAAGTGTTTTGGCTGACGGGGGCAACAGTCCCGAGTATGCCTTCGTGGTCCCAAGCCCTCCTTGCCGTTGTCGCGGCAGCCCTCTTTTTCGGTATCATCATCGGTAGTGGTGGTGCCTCTCCCTCCTTTGCGGACCAGCCTACGGAATATGACACTGGGCCGGGCGAACAGTCCATTGACGGTGTCACCGGTCCGACTGATACTACCTTTTCATCGCCGCTTACCGATAACCCGCTCGACACAAACACGACAATTACGATTCAATTAGGCACGGATGGAACGGCCTACTGGCAGCTTACTGCGTCGTATCCGTTGACTAGTGAGTCGGAACGAGAGGGGTTTGACGAGATCGCCTCCACATTTGAGGCCGACGACGACCGCGACCTCGGCCTTGCTGCCTATGAGGCTGCGGCGGAACGCGTTGATGACGACCTTGACCGAACTGTTCGTATCGAAAACAGGGAGCAATTTGCTACCGTCCACGAACACAATGAGAGCGCGAATGCAACGGGTATTCTGACCGTCGAATTTGAGTGGACCGGGTTTGCGAGAGCTGATGGTACCGAGTTACATATCGATGATGTCCTCGTTGCCGATGGAGACCGCTGGTTCCCTGGACTCGCAGGTGACCAGCGGCTCGTTATCGAACTCCCTGACGAGTATGGCGTCAGAAGTGCTAACGTCTCTCCCGAAAATGGAGCGCTTATCTGGGATGGGCCTGCTGATTTCACTGGTGGTGAACTCAGCTCCACCTTCGTCGGCGATACCAACGGGAACGGAGAACAACCACCTGTTGAAAACGAAACGAGTCTCGTGCCATGGGTACTGATTGGTATCGCTATCGCCGTTGCAGGCGGCTTCGCTTATCTTGCCCGTGATAACCTCCGAACGCTCATCGAAGGGCAGGAAGGTCCTGTTACAACCACGGACTCGAAACAGAGTGAAAGTTCGTCGAGTCCAGAGCTGAATCAAGTATCGGAAGACGATATCGGTGAGGATGAAATAGCGCCCGATTCGGACACTATCGACGAGGAACTGTTGAGCGACGAAGAGCGGGTTGAGCACCTGCTCGAACAGAACGGTGGACGGATGAAACAGGCGGATATCGTCAAAGAGACCGACTGGTCGAATGCAAAGGTTTCACAGCTTCTTTCCGGGATGCACGAGGACGGACGGATTGACAAGCTACGTATCGGCCGCGAGAATCTCATTTCCTTCCCCGAGGAATCGCTAACGGCCGACGATGATGAAAATTAACTGGAAACGTAAACCGGTCGACGGAACAACTGATAGTCCTACTAGCACAGTCACGCCGTGAGCTCTTTTTGTAGCAACAACCCATCGCCGCTTTCAAAATAGCCCGGGAGTTTTTCAATGACCTCGAACCCAACAGCCTCGTAAAACTGTCGCGCTGTCGTATCACTCTTCCTGACAGTCAGCGAGAGGCGGTCGTATTCGCCCATGGTGAGACACGCATGTTCGACCAGCGCAGAACCGTGGCCTGCCCGCTGGTGGTCAGGGTGGACAGCAAGTTCCGGAATATGAACGGTTCTGGAATCGGTATCCGGGACGAGAATAATATAGCCAACCACAACCGATTCCGTACCACATTCTAGCTCTCTGACGGCAGCCGAGATGGTTCCGCTCGATGCAGCTTCCAGCAACGAGGGGACCGGCTCATCAAGCGTCATGGACTGAATCTGTTGCAGCTGGGGATAATCTGTGGGCCGTACAGCGCGGTTTACTGGCATAGTTTCTGGAGGCGATTTACTGACCATTTACTCAGAGTGGCTGAACAGGGATACCGACAAGGGTGGCGATGGCAGCACCCGCGAGCGCGGCGGAGAGCGTTGCAAGAAAGTTCACACCCTGGTTTCCAACGACGCGACCCTCGATAGTGGCACCGAGGATGCTATCGACAGTCATCCCGATAAAGCCAGCGGCAAGGATAATCAATCCCCCACTGAGACTCAGTTCGGTAATTGAGATGATGCCAATGACAGCAATAATACTCGCACCGGTCACGCCGGCCACTGTTCCCTGCCAGGTTATTGCGCCATCTGTCCCCGGTTCGACTGTTCTGAGCGTCGTGATAAGCCGCGGATTGTCATACAGGCCACCGATTTCGCTTGAGAGCGTATCTGCGAGCGCAGCAGCCACTGCACCAGCAAAGGCAAAGAAGACGACGGACTCCGAAATCCCGAGCTCTCCACTTGCGGGCGCGATGAGCACGGCAATGAGCGCGGCGAAGGAGTTTGCAAGCACGTTCCCGGAGCCACGTGCCCCTTCGTTTTGCTCGGCAATTCCGCGTGCTATCTTTTCGTCGTACCGGAACTTCGAGGAGAGGCCCCCGATGCCAAAAAACGCAATGAGCATCAGAAACCAGCCGTAGTCGCCGAACACGATTGTTAGTAATCCCAGCAGCACGCCAGTTAACATCCCCGCAAGCGAGGCAGTTTTGAGCGCATACGAGAGATAGCCAAGGATGAGCGTAATGGCGAGCGCAACGGTTATTCGCGTCGTCGAAATGGTGACGGGAAGACTGGCAAACAGCCACAAAAGGAGCGAAACGGTCACCATCACCAGTGCGTCATCGCGTTTGAACAGTACTTCTCGAAGCAACGCTGCGATGAGTGCTCCACTGACCGCAAGGAAGGTACCTGTCTGCCAACCGATGGTTTGACCAATCAGTTCGACTGTGAGCAGCTGTCCGATTACTGCGGCGACAGCACCCCCAAGCACGAATCCGCCCGTTGCAAGCACTCGTTCACCAGCTAGTTGGCGCACGATCTGGCCCGCGAGATTACCGAACCCAACGAGTAGAATTGTTCCAACGTAGATGGACGCTGGCATGCCGAACCCAACGGCGATGATGGCGATTCCTGCGCCAGCGAGTGCAAACGCAGCGAGTCCGTAGAGCTTTCCGTCACGTCGGTCGCCTGGCCGTGCGAAAAGCGCGAACCAGATACTCGATTTGTTCACTGTCAGTGCAAATCCGGCAACGAGCAAAAACGGGGCGACGGCGGCGATAGTCGCCACCGCTGGCTCGTCGATACGTTCGGCCAGCGGAACCGTCAGCGAAAGCGACCCGACGAGCGCGAATGCGGCCGCGCGTCGGATTGGGGATGTCACGATGGGCGATATTCCCGAGCCGTACTTACACTTTCCGAAAACTCGCTTTGGGAACGAAAGCTGTTAAGCTACCAGGCCGAAAGGACATGATTGTGGGCCTATACGACCGCTATCTGGCGTTTCGACTGCGCAAAGCAGCGCCACAACTCCCGGAGACAGTTGCCCTTGTCCTCACCGAGCGTGATTTGCTCGAATCGGGTGCGTATGAGACGCTTAACTCGGTCATTCGGTGGGCTTTCGAATTTGATGCCGAGCAGCTCGTTATCTACGTCAGTGTTCTCGATACCGGTGTGGTCGAGAGACTCAAGACACAGCTTGAGCGCCTTGAAACACCGTACGAGGTTGCGGTCCGCTCACCGAACCATGAAAGCAGAGCTGATGCGCCGGTGCAGGTGAGTATTGGGCTGGGTGGGAAACACGAGTTTGCCACGGCGGTTCGCAGCGTTGCCGAGGCCGTTGAGCGCGGCGAACTTGACCCTGAGTCCATCACCGAAGAAGATATCGAAGCCCGTCTGGTTTTTCAGACTGCTCCAGACCTCGTTATCAAAACTGGTGGGGAACGTCTTTCCGATTTCATGATTTGGCAATCCGTCTACTCCGAGCTCTACTTTACTGACGTCAACTGGCGAAATTTCCGTCGACGGGATTACCTTCGGGCCCTCCGGGATTACCAGAACCGAAAGCGGCGGTTTGGCGAGTAACGTCCATCAATTTCCTGAACGTCTCGCTCCCTTAACCCGACAGAATTAGGCAAGTTCGCCGCAACGTCGCTAGTATGTCTCGTGCATTGATTATCGGCGGCACTCGTTTTATTGGCCGTCATCTTGTCGAAGAGCTACTGGCTGCACAGTATGATGTAACGCTATTGAACCGCGGTCGTCACGAGAATCCGTTTGCTGACCACGACGGTGTCTCACACATTACTGGCGACCGAACGAGCGGGGCAACCCTTGCGAACGCGGCAGAAGAAGTTGAACCCGATATTGTCGTCGACTGCGTTGCGTATTATCCGGGAGAAGTTCGAATGGCGACAAAGGCCTTCAGCGATGTTGAAGCATACGTCTTCATCTCCAGCGGCTCTTCTTACGGGCCAGACCACATTCCAAAACGAGAGGGTGAAACGCCGCTCGAACCCTGCACTGATGAGCAGGCTGTAGATGACAGCTCGGAGACCTACGGCGCACGTAAAGCGGAGGGGGACCGGGCCATTTTCGAGGCTGCAGAAAACGGCGTGAACGCAATGGCAATTCGCCCGACAATCGTGTACGGGCCATACGATTACACCGGCCGGTTTCATTACTGGGTTCGCCAGGTCAAAGAGCATGATACCGTACTCGTTCCCGGCGATGGAACCAATATTCACCATATTGTCTCCGTTCAGAACGTCGTTCGCGGCATTCGGGCTATCGCTGAACATGGAACGGCAGGTGAGGTGTACAACGTTGGTGACCGACGCGTCCTGACGCTTGGGGAGACTGTCGAGACCATTGCAGATATTCTCAACGAGAGTGTCGAGGTTGTCACTGCCGGTGAGCGAGAGTTAGCGACCGAAGGTATCGAGTTGACTGATTTCCCGCTCTATAACCCGAACCCTCATATCCTTTCGACGGAGAAACTTCATTCCCTTGGGTGGAACCCATATGGTTACCGAGAGGCATTTCAGGAAGCGATTGCGTGGGATGCCTCACCGGCCGAAAAGCCCGGCCCTGACCGTACTGCTGTCGAGAGTGTGATAGAGTTCGTATCAGTCTGAAATCGGTATCGCGCCGTTTTTACCCATCCACACGCTAGGGGACTTCGAATGCTGTCGAAAGGCTGTGAACAGTGTGCCAACGGTGGCAAGATGGTGTTGTTCGTCTATGGCTACTGTGACCAGCGGGACTGTTTTTACTGTCCCCTTGGGGAAAACCGAAAGAACGTCACTGAAGTCTATGCGAACGAGCGACAGGTCGAATCAGACGAGGATATTATCGAGGAAGCCTACCGGATGGACGCTCTCGGCACGTCGATAACTGGTGGCGAACCGCAGGAAGTACTCAACCGAACCTGCCGATATATTTCGATGCTAAAAGATGAGTTTGGCGAAGAGCATCATACGCACCTCTATACTGGCATTACAGGTGGGCGAGAGAACATGCGCGCGCTCGCCGAGGCTGGCCTTGATGAGATTCGGTTTCACCCACCGTTCGAACAGTGGGGAGACCTCCATGGGACAGAATGGGAAGACATCCTCTATATCGCCCGTGAGGAGGGACTCACTCCAGCGTTCGAGATTCCCGGCATCCGTGCTGAGGAGGAGTTTCTGGAATTTCTCGACGAAGGGGCTGCTGAGTTCTGTAACATCAACGAGTTCGAGATGAGTCAAGGGAACTTCCGGCGGATGCAACAGGAAGGGTACGAACTCAAAGACGGGCATATGAGTGCGGTTGAGGGAAGTCATGAAATTTTAGAGACAATGGGCGACCATCCGAAGGTCTATTTCTGTACGTCGGTGTTCAAAGACGCTGCCCAACATCGGAACCGTCTCAAACGGACTGCCCACAACATTCGTCGACCGTTTGACGAAGTTACCGACGACGGAACGCTCGTTTACGGGAAGACGTGGACTGACCCCGACCAATTCGAACGACTTGGAGTCCCTGAGGAGTTTTACGTCGAAAAGACCGACCACATCGAACTGGCCTGGTGGCTCCTTGAGGAGATGCTTGAAGAGGGTGACCTCGAACGAGGGGAAATTGTCGAGCAGTACCCGACTGTCGAGGGAACTGTTGTCGAACGCACGCCACTTGCGTAATACGCTTTTTGATTCGTTATGTACCTCTCACACCCCGTCCGTCGGATGCGTGAAAACCCACAGGAAGGCGCGGTTGTGACACTCATCGTCGAAACTACTGACGGTGACGACCGGACAATTTCAACCGTGATTGACGCTGTCGAATCCGTCGGGGGAACTGTCGAGAAGGAACGTCCCTTTGGTTCGTTAGAGATTAGTATCTACCAGGAGGATATTGCTGACCTCTGTTCGGTCGAGGGGGTCAGTGCACTCCAGACGGACAACACAATTGGCTTTACCGGCGACGCTGGCGAGGATGTGTGATTGCTCCGGGATTTCGAACACCAGTATTTTTGCAGGCTGGACCGCTAGCGGAGCATAATGGATGTAAGAAAGGTCGGGGCGACGCTCGTCGTTGCGGCCGTTTTCGGGACGCTTGCTCTCCGGCCCCTGCTGGCAAATCCCGCTATCACGGATGCGCTCAGTACCGGGACGAGCGATTGGCGTGTATTACTTGTTGCGCCACTCGTCGTTGTCTCGTTGGCGATTGTCGCCCTTCGAATTAAAGCATCAAATACAGAGACAGACTGGGAACCACCACGGGAAAACGAGATTCAGCACAATTCCTGGGCTGATGAGACGGTGGCTGATGACGAGGAGTCAGACACTCCTGACCCTCAGCCAAGCGTCAGCATCCTCTCTGGACAGGGTGGCTCTCGAAACCGGGATTTCGAGATAGAGGACCTGCCGCCGGATGCTGAATTGAGTCATCATCTCGAACATCTGCAACAGGAGCTAGCTGATGACCGGGAGCTAGCGACTGACCTTCGGACGCTTGAGGAGGTTGTCGAGGAGGTCGAAGGTGACCGCCAGATACCACGACGCTGTCCCCATGAACACTGCGATGCCCGCTGGACCGAACGGAGCGTTTTTGGCCGGAATACGGACCAGTACGAGTTGCTGGACAAACAGACTGTCGTCTGTCTGGAATGTGAACGGACGTACGGTCTGCCTGAGCCCGTTTCGGAGAATGCTGGTGATAATTCGTCGAATGAGAACGCAGATAGCCGCCAACAACAGTAACTCGCTATTCTTCGAGGATTTCGCCGTCCTCACGCTCGCTCGGGTCTGAATCAGCACGTTTCCGGACGTCAACGCGGTAATGTTCCAGAATATCCCGACCAAGAAGGAGTGGGAACTGCATATGCGAGCGGTCTTCAACACTTGCGGTAACGGTATGCTGGTTGCCACCGATACCGATAACGAGGTCGACCACCGGTCGGGCTTTACCACCCTTGACGCTCCCGGATTTCACTCGGGTCATGCTTTTGATTGGGCCAGCCCCAATTTCCGCTGCCAGTTTCGTATCGATACTGGTCCGGGTTGCCCCAGTGTCGGATTTTGCCATAACCTGTGTTGAGCCTGCCGTTCCGGCGACCATTACCTCCTCGATATAGCCGATAACCGGCGCTTCCTCAGGCATTGGTGAGGGGGCTGGCGCGCATGCAGGACGGGAATCATCAAGCGTCTGTGAAATCTGTTTAACTGCCTTCTCATCGACTGTCCCGTCGGCTTCCTCGATGGCGAGTTTGGCAATATATGGTGCTGGTGAGACGCCGGTTGCCTCGAAGAGGCCCTTAAATCCGGCAGTCGGGTTAACCTCAAGGACGTACCAGCCATCGTAGCCCTCAATGAGGTCGACACCGGCGTAATCCAGTCCCATCACTTCCGCAGCATAGAGAGCAGTTTCGGCTGCTTCTTCGGGCATCGAATCGCTTGCATCCTCGACAGCGCCGCCAAGCGCAACGTTGGTCCGCCAGTCGCCTTCGGGAGCGTATCGGTACATTGCACCGACGCTTTCGTCGCCGACGACATACACGCGGAGGTCCCGATGTTCCTGGTCGTCGCGGTCGATAAGTTCCTGCAGGAACGCCTGTCGGTTTCCAACCTTTGGATTGACGTATTCGGTCAGGTCGACTTTCCAGGTCCCACCGCCGTGGGTTCCGATTGCTGTTTTGTAGACGCCAACGTCGCCAAAGCGTTCTCGACCCTCATTGAGTCGGTCGTTTGAGAGTGCAAGCAGTGCATCAGGCACGCGAATGTTCCAGTCTGCCAGGGTTGCGGCCGCAGCGAACTTATGAATCGATGCGAGCACTGCGTCCGGTTGATTGAGCATCGGGCGGATTCGGCTGAACGTTGTTGCCAATCCGAGATGTTCGGCTGGTGCTTCTGTATTTGAAAGTAACAGCCGATTTGCAATCACGTCGACATCCGGTTCGACATCAACCTGCCCATCTTCGACGCTGATTGCCGCAGTTTCTTCGCGCAGCCAGACTGGCTCGTGACCAAGGTCGGCTACTGCGTTCAAAATAGCCTTCGTTTCTTTGCTGTTGTGGAGAGACAGAACACCCACACGTACCGTCTCATCGGTCATATCTGTATTACTGACTGGTCGGGGTTTAGATGTGCCGATGATCTATTTGAAAGTGCAATGAAAGAAGCGACATTCTCTGGAACGTGATATATATACCGCCGGGAACTCAGGTACTGATATGAGACAACCTCGCGTAGTTTTCGGTCACAGGTCACTGCTGAATAGCGACGCAGAGCGAGGGGAGGTGACAGCCGATGACTGAAGCGGGGAGCTTTACATTTAGCGGCGGCGCGGTCGCACCCGGCGAGCGCCAGAACCTTCGTTACAGCATCAGTGAGACCTATCTTGGCGACCCTGTTCGACTGCCGGTCACAATCATTAACGGCGAACAGGATGGACCGACAGTTTTTCTCACTGCGGCATCGCATGGTGACGAACTCAACGGGATTGAAGTCGTCAGGGAGGTTGCCCACGAATGGGACCTCTCGGACCTCGCTGGAACGCTTGTGTGTCTCCCAGTGCTCAACGTCCCTGGCTTTCTTGCACAGGAGCGGTATCTCCCTGTTTATGACCGCGACCTGAACCGGTCGTTCCCCGGCCGTGAAGGCTCAACGAGCTCGAAACGGATGGCGCATAAAATATACACGAACTTTATCGAGCCCTGTGATTATGGGCTTGATTTCCATACCTCCACGCGTGGGCGGACAAACATGATTCACGTCCGGGCTGACATGGCCGATACCGCAACGGCACGTCTGGCAAACGCGTTCGGGACGAACGTCATCATCGATAGCGAAGGGCCTGAAGGAACACTCCGTGGCGAAGCAACTCGTGCGGACATTCCCACAATCACTATCGAGATGGGAGAGGCACACCGGTTTCAGCGTGAACTTATCGACGAAGCGCTTGCAGGCGTCGAGAGTGTCTTTGCCGAGTACAGCATGCTCTCACAACCCACCGTCCGGTGGCCGGGGTGGCGGACCGTCATTGCCGGGTCGAGCGAGAAAACCTGGATTCGAGCGGATGTCGGAGGTATCGTCGATATGCACCACAAAGAGGGCGAACTCGTCCGCGAGGGCGAAGATATCTGTACGATTACGAACCCGTTCAAAACGGAGAACGTTGTCGTCGAAGCGCCGTTTACCGGTCTGTTGGTGGGAATGCTCGAAAACCCGGTTGTCTACCCGGGGAATCCGCTCTGTCATCTGGTCGAGCTAGATACGCAGATTCAGGGAATAATAGAGAGCCAATCGTAGTCAACCGCCCCGCGCACGGTGGCGCTGGGCTTGTCAGTGAACTCGGCCTCTGCCGACGGTTCGTCGGACGGGACAAATCCCCGGTTCGGCGTTGACGAGACGCGTCGCGTCTCGCTCGCACATCAGGTTTCTACGAAACCTGAGGACGTCACGGTTCCTGACTTCAGGGCGAGTTGACTGTCGCCCGTCCGCCGAGACGACTGTAGGCCCCGACGGACATACCGCCACCCAACATTCTTCGCACCCACATAATCTGCATTCTGAGTTGCACCGCACGACTCACACTCGAACTCTGCCTGTCGCACTCGGTTCCCCTCGCTCGTGTGACCACATTCGGGACACCGCCGACTCGTGTTCTTTGGATTGACAAACTCGACGCTAATCCCTTCGGCTTCGGCCTTGTACTCCACGAGATCAACCAGTTGTCGGTGTGCCCACTGGTGGAACTCTTTGACTGGTGGCGCACGTTCTCGAATGTGTTTTAGATTCTCGAACGCGATGTACTCGCAGTCGTGTGTGCGTGCTTCTTCGAGAATCTGGTTAGCGACTTGATGGAGTTGGTCACGGAGATACCGTGACTCGCGCCCACTCATCTGCTGAATCGTCCGATGGGCGGATTGTGTGCCCGTCTGCTGGAGATTACCGCGAATCCGCTCAAACTCTCGATGTTGGTGTCGAAGCTCTCTGCCAGATGCGAAGGACGCTGTGCTGGTGGTGGCAATGTTGACGATGCCGAGGTCAACGCCGAGAACTGTCCTGTCCTCGTCGTCGTCCTGTATTTCGACCTGTTTCTCAGGTTTATCTTTACGAAACCCGAGATGGAGGTAGTATTCTCTACCACGTTTTGACAGCGTAGACTCCGTTATTTCCCACTCGCCATCGTTGAGGTATTCGTGTTGATACCCGTCTTCTTCGTCGGGGAGGTTCAGGTCACACCGAATCCGACCATCGACGGTGGAAAGCGAAACAGACCCATCATCGAACAGCGTCATCGTCCGGGTATCGTATTTCACCGTGTTACTGGTGAACTCCGGCCGAGACGTTTTGTAGTGTTCATCAAGGTCTTCGATTGCTTTAACACCATCGAGTGCAGCTGCGGCCTGATGGGTGGCGAGAATTGCGTGTTGACTCCCAAGGCGTGTTTCTTCCAACACCGTGTCGTAGGCGAGGTCTTGGAGGTAGGTTTTCCGCGTCTCACCGTGTTCCCATCCGATGCGACTGCTGATGTTGCAGGCAGCTTTCCACTCACTGATAGTCGCATCAAGCAAGTCCTGTTGCTCGTCGGTGAGGATGGGGCGGGTGATTGCGGTGCGCCTCAGGTAGTCGTCTGCCACGAGTTTCAATAGATGATTGGGTTAGTTAATAGTTCGTGGTTTGTGGTAGCGACTGTCGGCTTCAACCCCGCCCACGGTGTTGGCGCAAATCGAAGATTTGCGAAAGTCGGAAACCGCAGATTTTCGGAAGGGCGGGGAATCTGCCTTGGTTTTCGTTTGAACGGGTGATTGTTTTGGCCCTCACACCGGGATGGGCGAAGGCTCGTTTCTACACTCACAGAGGAATGAGCCCGATGAGTCCCCAGAGGAGGGCTTCAACGCCCACGGACGCTTCGGCGTAGGTGAAGAGAATAACCATTGAGTTATGCAAGCCATGTAACAGCGAGACGACGACGATGTTTTTCGTATACTCATAGACTGCACCCAGCACAATCGCAGTAACGAACAAGATAAGAAGCGTTACCGCCACCTGTGCAGGCGCACCGATATAGGTGATTACGTGAACAAGAGTGAAAATCAGCGTTGCAAGGAGGATTGCAGGTCCGGCCGCAAAACGCTCACGGAGTCGTGCCTGAATGACGCCACGAAAGAGCAGTTCCTCGGCAGGGCCAACAACCAGAAACATAAATAGCATTAACAGCGGGACAATGGCAGGGTCATCGACTATCATATCGGTAATTGGGTCATCCGCCGGTTCGGGTGAATCCGTCCCAATCACCTCGGGAAGAAACTCCATAAGAAACAGTCCGACGATAATCGAGAGGATGAGAATCAGTATCCAGGCACCGATAATGATGCCGACCTCTTTCAGCGTCGGGAAGCGGACGCCAAGATACGATGTAATCTGGTCCCACGAGAAACCCCGCCGTCGGAGATACCAGAGCCCAAGCCCAGCGAACCCGACGAGTTGTCCAACTGCCGTACCCAGAAGTGCTAACCCAATGGGGTCCTGTGACTCTTCGATAACCACCGAGAAGTCCTCGGTTGCCTGCTCCTCGTCAGCTATCTCGACGGGAGAATCAAAGGTGAGGAAAATCTCATCGCCGGAGTCAGAAATAACTGCCTCGACAATATCACCGTCTTCTATTGCACCCTCTTCGCCGTTTTCGCCGTCCTCATCCCAGTAAAATCGGTCGGAGTCCTCGACTGTATTGAGACTGAACGATGTTATCGGTTCTCCATCATCCGCACGTAGTACAC
>LKNH01000002.1 GCA_001564135.1 Halobacteriaceae archaeon Tc-Br11_E2g27
AGTAGAGTGACTATGAGTGCTTTTGGTTAGTCAAACTCTGCCGAAAGTGCTGTCAAGCAAACTCCAAGAGTGTAGCTCGGACCGGTGGTCAGATGATTTCTGCAACCGTGTACAAGAACGTGAAGAGTTAACCAACATGGTGCCGACGGGCATGTCATTGTTGGTTAGTGGGTTAGATTATTAACTACCTACTCACTCGGATTGACTGGGTCTTCATCAATCTCAAACTGAGGATGGACCGACAGGACAGCAGGATACGGGTCGGAATCGGGTGTCAACCGGTCGAGTTCGAAGCCATTCTGTTCGTGAGATTCGGATCTACGGTGGGTTTGAAGTTAAGTTCAAAAGGAAGGATCATCCTCATACAATGCAGTTCGCCAGCATTTAAACACGGCCCTGGTGACGAGTTCCGGCTGTTCAACCTCGATACACGAACGAACACGGTTCCTGGCGTCAGGTGGTTCGTGGAAGTGTTTTTCTGGCGTATTTGGTTCGGGATGGCGGTCAAATCGAAAATCAATCCCTTCGGTTTCCGTATAGTGGAAATTATAGTAGTTCCTCTCTGTCCACACAATATCAAACCGTCCACTACGACTCTCTCCAAACCCAACCTCGACACTCACGTGTAGTTCCGGCCGCGGTTCCAGTCGATCATCAAGACTGTACCGACTGACAAGTGGTTCAGTTTCTAAGATAGTGTCACGTATCAGTTCGAGTGCGTCGTAATCAATTGGGCCCGTATCGCCATGCAACCCTGTCATCTGTTAGACGACAACCCGTTGTGCATCGTAGAAACTGAGCGCTGCTTTGACAAGGTACAAATTTTTTTGCGTGGTCTGCCACATTGTGTGGTCATCCCAGCCTTCGCTGTCAGTCGGGTCGAGTTCCTGAGCGAGTTCTGTTGGCGATTCCACGGCATATTCAGCTCTGAACGAATTAACCGTCTCTTTGAGCGACTGCAGTTGGGCAACAAGTTCACTCTCAGTGTACTGGTTCTGGATTTCGACAACCTGCTGGTAGATATACATTTGGTCGTTGCGCTTGTAGAGCCTTCCCTGTCCAGTTTCTTGGCTCTGTACAAGTCCCATATCAACAAGATCAGCTAACGTATCACGGACCACAGGTTCGCTTGCCCGGGCACGCTCTGCGACAACTGATGCTGGTGTTGGTTCATGAGTCCGCTGGATGACCGACCGGATACGCTCTCTCGTTGTGGTCTCTTCGACCCACTCCTCAACAACTTCCTCGTTAACATTGTCGTACTCCTCTGGAGGTTCAATTTGCATAGCTTTCTCTAGCTTCAGTGATTTGGCCAAACGTGTTGATTCTCAATCCAGTGCGCATAGTATACATAATATATAATCTGGCTTGGTAATATATGTTTTCACACAACGCAACTGTCAGACAATATAGGTTCTCAGCAGTGCACTCAATAACCGAACTATATCAGTTGACTATGGATCCGAATCCAGAGCAGATACACGTCTCCAGATACAGGTAATGAGTATGGTGGATACTCAGTGGAAAGCATATGCAACTGCCCTCGAATCGGGCGATGCAGACCAGGTCAACGATGTAATTGAGAAAGTCAAAGAGATGGATCTAGACAAGCGAATCCGCCTATTTGAGGTTTGTTTTGATGACCTCACTGAGATCTACACAGAGACCGATGATGGATATGTTCGACAGTCAACAGTACGAATGGCTGACAAACTGACGCCTGGCATTGCGCTCGTTTTTACAGCGACTGAGAGCGAACAACAGCCAGCGGTCGTCGAATCGGCGGTTCGTGAACAAACCGATGCCCTCTGTGGTTTTTTGCTAGAGGCGATGACTGACCAAGATGGCCGAGTCAGACAATCCGCCCAGCGTGGATTGAAAGACGTATTCAGAACGTACGAGTCACTTGAGGACACGCAGACGATCAAAGCCTTAGCAGTTGAACTTGAGGAGATGGCGACAGAGTTCGACGACAAGCGGCGCGATCATCTGCTTGAAACGAAAGAAGACGCTGAATTCTTTCTGCAATCAGGATTCGGGCGTATCCTCGACGGTTTCCAGAAAGAGTTCGGTGATTCGTTGCGGGACTGATCATGCCATACCCTTCGTTGGACCCGTCGTATCACTCCCCGGTCAGTCTCCAAATGTTACTCGCCTCTGTGACCGTGCGCTTGAATGATACCACTACCGTACCGGTTCTCAATCCCTCTGAGACAACTTAATTCGATGAACTGGTTAGTACTCCTCGACGTTAACAACGCGTTTCGTCTCTTCGTGAGTGAGGTCTCGGTCACTGGAGACTACCGGCGCGTCAAGTTCACGACCGACCGCGGCAATCAATCCATCGGGTCCATCTAAATAGGGGCCAGATGGCTCGATTTCGTCCGCGATTCGTCCTGCAGTGACGGCTGTGTGCTCATCGACGGGATGAATGTCGATCCAGGCCAAATCCGCCCGGGCTCCGTCAACGTCCCCGCTCGGGAGGTTCCCTTCACCGATGAGTACCTCCGCGAGCGCTGGGACTGGAGCAACCCACCGGATCTCATCACCGCCGTGCTTTTCGTAAAACTTGCGAGTCGCCTCAACTCCGTCCAAGTAATCGATCAGAAAGGTCGTATCGAGAACCTTCATGCAGCGTCCTCGC
Source organism: Halobacteriaceae archaeon Tc-Br11_E2g27 (assembly GCA_001564135.1). Classification (GTDB taxonomy): domain Archaea; phylum Halobacteriota; class Halobacteria; order Halobacteriales; family Haloarculaceae; genus Halovenus. Next base: position 2,645 of record LKNH01000002.1, read on the forward strand.
CACGCTCGCGCATCCGACCCTTCCGTTTCTCCTTCGCCTTCTGTCGACCCTCACGAACGCGGTCAGCTTCTTCGTCTGACCATCTACCAAACCCGTCGTAGAAGTCGCCAGCGTCCTCTTTGTCGAGGATACGTTCAAGGGCATCGTTGTAACTCTCACCCTCTCGACGCCGTCGTTCAATTTTCCGTTTCACCGTCTCGCTTACTCTGATCTGTTCATCTGCGACGCCCATATTACGTTGACGTTAGTGTTGACGCTACTTTTCTTTTTGCCCGAAAACACTCGTCAAACCAACCCGTCCCTGATCAAATATACTACAGTGAAAACCGATGGGGTGTTATTGCAAGAGTTGCACAGAAGGGTCCCTTATTGAGTCAATATTGTGTATAAGTAGTTTCGTGACATGATTGCACAGTAGACAAGTGTTTTTTGCACTGAGCAAACACAGCGAAATATCGAAGGAACAGTCTACAAGCGATACTGAGTGCTACAGCGTATACCACTGTTACGACTATTCTATCGGGCTGACGAACAAAACCTGAAAAAGACCGTTCGGATAACTGCAGGTCCCGCGATTGGATTAAGGTTGTAACATGGTGGTCACTGCTTATGCCGTCCCGCCTACCTTCATCCAGATTCGCCAGCGGTCAGGGTGTAGCTTCCTTGAGAACCACATTAATGCCAAACCACACAACCCCACGTTTGCGCCACTCCAGTACCCACTTGCCAGTAAGTGCTAACCTGCCGTTACTGACAGACCACCTACGATCATGTGCGCTAGCCGGAGGTCAAGATACTCGCCGTCATTCAGATATCTTCCGTTGCTCATGTCAAATGATTCTCACGGAGGGTGTTCAGTATTCGGCTACAGAGGGTGCCGTGGCTCGCCTCAAATCATCACCCAGTACTGAGCTCAGAGCAAGCAGTGACCGGTGAGGTGTGCTTCTTGCCAAATATTCATCTGAAGTGTTGTGCAAGATGCAGAGAATGACGGCACTGTAGAAAGGGTAGCCGATGAGTGATTAAAATCCATTGAATAACTCTTTTCTAACTTTGGTCTATAATTTTTATGAGTTATCTACCTCAAGAAGCCGTTAAATCAATAACTTGGCTAATAACGTGTTTAAAGAAAATAACGAACATCAGCAGGAAAAGTTATTCTCGCCTGTAAAAGACCTCCCAGACGGCATAGATGAGAAATTACAGAATCACTAGTCTACTCACTTTTATCAACACATCTTTACCCAGATTGATGAAACGAAATTCGGACGGCTATACCATGATGGGTATAGCCGTCCGAACAAGCCCGTCAATGAGCTTGTTTCCTTGGAGATTATCAAACACCTGCTCGACCTCTCTGACGAAGAGCTTGAATACGCCTACATCTTCGATTTTCGCGTCAGAAACGCACTGGGGAAAGAAACACTCGGCGACAACATCTGTGAGAAGACATTCACCAATTTCCGCCGCCGGTTGATGGAACACGAAGAAGAGACTGGTCAAGATCTGTTACACGAGGTTTTCGAAGATCACCGCAGCTATTTCCAAGAACAGTTTGACATCGATGCCAGTACCCAGCGGATGGATTCGACGTTCATTGAGGCTAATATCAAGCAACTGTCCCGTGTTGATCTCCTCGCCAAAGTTCTCCACAACTTCCTGCTGGCATCGACGACTTCGTAGACACCGATAACCTAGAGCTCTCATACCAGCATTGGCTTGCAACGGGGTTTCGTCAAAGACAGTTACATATAAAGCCTGAATGTATGAAGAGTCACTTTAATGCTTTTATCAGATTATTATTTATATGTGCGAAAAAGTTGCCGAGCGTATCGTTCGCTTGGCTAAAGTTAAAAAATAAGCAACCGTCGCTCTGAAGAGCGTGATTCGAGTGTTGGTGGTCTACCGAGGTGTTGACTCAAGCGACGAATCCCAACAGGTCCAAACCTACTGACGATGTCACAAACAGAAACACCAGAGAACGAAACATACGACTCTGACGGTCAGCGGGGCCCGTCAACATCCCGGCGGAACTTTCTACAACTTGCTGCAGGTGCGGCAGCCGGGACAGTCATTACACAGTATAGCACGGAGATTAGCGCAGCATTCGAACAAGTAACCAACGGGGAACTTGACGTCGTGTGGCTACAGGGCCAGGCCTGCACAGGCTGTACAATATCAGTTCTGCAAGGCCAGTATCCCTCGCTTGAAGAGGTATTGAGCGAGTTTCGGCTCGACGTCACATTCCACCCAACAATCATGCCTGAAGCGGGTGAACCAGCCATTGAGGCGATGAGCGATGAGCCTGACGTACTCATTGTTGAAGGTTCCATCCCAATGGATATCCCAGAGGCGGCAACGGTTGGGACGACAGCGGATGGCGAGAGTAAACCCATGGTTGACTGGGTGATGGAGCTTGCTCCTGAGTCGGAATACGTCATTGCAGTAGGTAACTGTGCATCGTTCGGTGGGTGGCCCGCCGCAGAAAACAAACGGAATCTCCACGACCTCGGTGCAAATATCACCGGAGCCCGTGGTCTCCAGTTCGAAAAGCGGGAAGAAAGAGGGGTTCTTGGCCCTGATTTCACCTCGGGTGCAGACCTCCCCGTCATTAATTTGGCTGGCTGTCCAGTCCACCCGGATTACGTGCTCTTGACGATTGCAACCGTGCTCAATGGGCATGTTCCAGAACTCGATGAGTATAACCGGCCGAAACCGTTTTACGAACCACTCGTTCACGACAACTGCCCGCTTCGTGGGTATTTCGACCGGGGCGAATTTGCCGAGAAGCCGGGAGACGAGGGCTGTCTAATTAAAACGGGGTGTGCTGGACCGTACACGTATTGTGATGACCAGAGTCGGCTGTGGAACGACGGAACAAGCGTCTGTCTGAATGTTGGTGCCCCATGTATCGGTTGCATGGAGCCCGGATTCTGGGATCGCTTTGCACCGCTGGATGAAGAGATTGAGCGGCAATCCTTCTTTGGTCCTGTTACGGCCGAGCAAGCAGGATGGGCTGGGCTGGCTGCGGCTGGCGTCGGAATTGGTGCGCATGCCGTGCGAAAAGCAACTGGGTATGGGTCTTTCGGTGAAGATGGTGAGCAACCCACGTCTACGACTGATACGCAAGAATCGGCGGACGAACGTACCTCGGATGAAGCGACGAAGGAGGAGTAACTATGGTAGAAATAACGATTGACCCAACGACACGAATCGAAGGACACCATGGAACAGTGCTGGAGGTTGAAGACGGTCAGGTCGTCGAAGCCAAAAGTCAGATGAAGATGTTTCGTGGAGCAGAGATTATCACGATTGGCCGACAGCCCAATGATGCTGCCCAACTTACCGGGATGGTCTGCGGCGTTTGCTTCCTCTGTCATCGACTTTGCTCATCAAAGGCGTCAGAAGATGCCGCAATGAACGCAGGCGTCTACGACGGGCCACCACGGAATGCGGTGTTGCTTCGTGATGCTGCAGAAGGGATTTTCTATTTGTGGAATCACGCAATCCATTTGTTTGCACTTGCCGGGCCGGATTACAGCGATGCCGTAGCTGACACGGGATTCGACCGCATAGACCCACTTGAGGGTGACGGATATCAGAGTGCGTTGGCAAACCAGCGCAAATTAATGAAGGCGCTGACAGAGTTCGGTGGGCGAGCACCACACCCAGTGGGCTACATCCCAGGCGGGTTGGCGACGAAAGCGGATGCGTCGACAATCGAACAGGTGAAATCGAGAGTTCGTGAGGTAAGCGAGTGGCTTGGTCCAACGGATGCGATACCCGAAGTCCTTGAAAACGTCCAAAATGGTGAGTTTGACCCAACGCTCGGTGAGGGGCTTCACGATGTTGTATCAATCCTCGTTGGCGCTGCACAGATGGGCGCTGCCGAACTCGGAGAAGGTCCAAACCGGTTCTACAGTAACGGGATATTCGAGGACCCAGATACTGGCGAGTTGTTCCTGCCACGAGGTGTCTATCGGGACGGACAGGTAGAACTGATGGACAAAGAAGAGATTGTTGAGGGTATCACTGAGGATACAGAGTATTCCTGGTACACCGACGAGTCAGCAGGAGCGCCAACCGAAGCGCCGCCGCCAGAGCCCGACCTAGACAAAGAAGATGCCTACTCATGGGGGAAAGCACCTCGGTTTGACGGACAGTCGGTAGAAGTTGGCCCGTTGGCAAGGCTGGTCGTAGCGGACCTCGACCCGTTCGACCTTCGGGAAACACTCGGTGGTGGGAGTGCTGAAAGCAATACGCTTAATCGGCTGATTGCTCGGGCACAAGAGGTTGTCCTCGTTCGCGACCAAGTGCTCGAATGGCTTGACGCAATTGACCCCTCGGAACCGTTCGTCAACGACTTCCCGAAAGAGTTCACAGGTGAAGGCGTTGGATTGTTCGAACCCTCACGTGGCGCGTTGTCACACTATGTCGACATCGAAGATGGAATAATCGAGCGATATCAGATTATCACCCCCACGTTATGGAATATCGGGCCACGAGATGGTGAGGGTCAACCGAGTATCATGGAAGAGGCAATCGTCGGTGACCCAGTCGATGATGTGGAAAATCCGCTTGACATTTTGCGAACGGTTCGCTCGTTCGACCCGTGTTTGGCTTGTGCAGTCCACGTCAGAAGCCCAGAAAGTGAGTATGAAACAATAATCGAACCGGCACGGCCAGAGATGGCTGGCGCCGGCGCTTCCTGTGAAGTACGGGATTCCCCCATGATGGACGATGACTAATCAGGAACAAAAGCCAACGGAAGAGGTACGCTCCGATGGCGGGCAGCCAAAAGCAAAACGTGTCGTTAGTTCGGATGAGAGTGTCGGAGTAATCGAACGACTCCCAGGTGGGTCGTTCGTTGCCAACCTCTGGTGGTCGCTTGCATCTCGGTATGAGCCGTACGTAACGCTTGAGAAGGATAACAAAGAGTCAATCAAGCGCTGGGGCTATGGCTCGATTATCTCCCATTGGGTGCTAGTGTTCCTGATGGGAGTGGTTGCAGCCACAGGGTTTCTGTTCTGGACAGGGTGGTATGGACCCCTCAACATCGGTATCTGGGATGGATACCAGGTATCGTTTTATCTCCATATTTATGGCGGCATAGTGCTGGCAGTGATCGCACTGCTAGTCTTCCCATTCTATCACAAATTCGCTGATGGTCACAAACTCCTCGTATCACCCCGCCAGATTAAAGAGGAGATTATAGTCGCCCTCTCATTCCTCGGACTAGTGAAATACATCCCGGGATACAAGCAAGCGCGTCGAGCCTATGATGAAGATGAAAAAGAGTGGGTCGGTTATCACCCAATGCAAACTGTCTTCTGGTACGTCACGTGGGGATTCGTTATCATCCTCACGCTGACTGGGTTTGCACTGTGGGCTGCGCTGGCAACAGACCCTGCGTGGTGGGTATCGGCGCTTGGATTCATGGCGGGATGGACCACCTATGAAACAATGTTGCGACTGCATCTCATCGCCACGTTTTGGGTACTCGCAGCGATTGCAATTCACGCATACTTCGCTGTGATGCCGGGTAATTGGGATGTGATGAAGTCAATGGTTGTCGGCACAATCCCGGGCTGGCGGGTTGACGAAGAAACACGGCCCTCGCTTCCCACTGAGCGAAATGATTCGTCAATTGACTCAACACCAGAGGAGCATGACCATGAGTGAAAAACTGAATGCGGCCCCGACGCGTCCTGAGAGCGTAGTTGAAGCTGGAGCTGAGTTAGAAGCGAGAGTATCGGGGAACAGTGCGAATGCAGCGATTATCGGAATTGGAAACCGATTACTCCGAGATGATGGCGTCGGTCCACGTGTTATTGACGCGTTGGAAGAGTCACAAGACCTGCCGGAAGGTGTTAGATTGTTCGATGCAGGGACGACTGGATTTTTAGCGCTTGAAGCGATGAGTGGCTGTGAGCGTGCAATCGTTGTTGATGCAATTCAAACTGGAAAAGAGCCAGGAACTGTTCAAGAGTATCGGTTCAAAGATGGAGAGTTCTCTGAAGAGATACCACAGATGACGATGCATGACATCTCGTTCACGGAAGCACTCATCTATGCACGTGAGGTGTACGAACTGCCAACCGATGTCCGAATCATCGGTGTTGAACCTGAATCATTGAGTACTGGGCTTGAGCTCACCACACCAGTCACAGCGGCTATCCCTGAAATTCTCGACCGTATCGCAAGCTATGAACCACTAATTGACCCTGAACAGCTAGCGGAATATCAAGTGAGACCCCCACAAATGGTGAAAGACAAATGAAATCAGTATGGTACTGTACAGAGTGTGAGGCACGGATTACCAGCGAGGAGATTGACCAACATGAGGAGGACGGCCATCACGTCAGAGGGCAAATACAGCCTGATAGACTACTGGGGAATGACCCGCACAACGTGACCGTCCTGACACAGGACGAGTTGGACAACAAGGGAGGTGAGTGACTGATGTGTCTCGGAATACCCGGTGAGATACTCTCGATTGATGGGCATACAGCGCGTGCAGAGTTCTGGAACGTTGAAAAGACCGTCCGGTTAGATATCGTTGGCGAGACGGTGGAAAAAGGAGATTATATCCTGAATCACGCCGGATTTGCGATTCGAAAAATACCCGATGAGGAAGTAGAAGAGACGATTGCAATTTATGAGTCATTCTTGGAAGGTGACGAAGATGAAGCACTTGAGGAAATTGGTGCAACGGACGCGACACTTGAATTTGGTGACCGTCCCTCTGCAGTGAACAACAAAGACGCCACCCCAATAACCCCAGACCCAGGTGACCGACGGCAAGGACCGGACGCAGATGTTACAACAGAGGGGAACACAGATGGCAACTGAGGCTCCCCTACAGTTTCGGGACCCGGACGCAGCAACGGAGCTTGCAGACCGTCTAGAGGAATTAATGAACGAAATCAGTGAGCCAGTGAATGTGATGCACGTCTGTGGCTCGCACGAACAGGCTATCGCAAAATTTGGACTGCGTAGTCTGCTTCCTGACGGTCTCTCCGTTCGGATGGGGCCCGGTTGTCCTGTTTGCGTAACCAACATGCCAGAAGTCGATGAAGCAGTGTCACTGGCTGAGGACGGCGCGATTGTGGTAACGTATGGTGATATGTATCGCGTACCTGGAACCAGTAAAAGTCTCGCTGATGCAAGCGCCGAGGGTGCGGATGTCGAGATTATCTACTCCGTGAGTGAGGCCGTTGAGTTGGCTGAAGAACATCCAGAGCGCGAGGTGGTATTCTTCGCGACTGGCTTTGAAACGACCGCTGCACCAACGGCTGCTGTCCTCGCTGCAGGAGTTCCAGATAACTTCTCGGTGCTATCAGCACACAAATATGTGCCACCTGCAATGGAAGTCGTTGCAGCCCTTCCCGAGACCGATATCGACGGGTTTCTCGCTGCAGGCCATGCCGCAACAATAACTGGCTACGAGTTGTTTGAGGATTTCGTCGACGAATACCAGATCCCGGTCGTTGTCGGTGGGTTCGAACCGCTTGACGTCTTACTCGGCATAGAACGGCTACTCGAACTAATCCGAGACGAACGGGCTGGATTGGAAAACGCGTATCCACGGTGTGTGAGCGAAGAAGGGAATACCGCTGCCTTGGATATCCTGTGGGACGTATTCGAACCCACTGCAGGAGAGTGGCGAGGGATAGCGAACATCCCCGATGCGAATCTCATAATTCGCGAGCAGTATGCTGACTACGATGCCCGAAAGCGGTTTGATATCGAACCGGATACAGGTGCTGCTAACCCACTGACAGAGCAATGTCTCTGTGGCGACATAATGGCAGGAACAGCCGACCCTGATGAATGTGCGCTCTTTGGAGAGGAGTGTACACCCGCAAACCCTGTTGGTGCATGCATGGTAAGCAGTGAAGGAACTTGCAAAATCTGGCTCGAATATGGAGGGAGACCTGACCTTTGATATGACCACCAACAAACAAACATCGCAGAAAGACCACGAGACAGAAAGTCACCCAGAGGCAGATGAAGAGGTAATCACGCTTGCCCACGGCGCTGGTGGCGAAGCAATGCGTTCTCTCGTGAACGAACTGGCTATCAACCGGTTTGAAGAGAACACACCGTCGTCAGAGGGAACTGTCGGCTTATCGGCGCTGGATGACGGTTCAGCCCATCCCCTTCCTAACAGCGACTCATCACTGGTCGTTACGACTGATAGCCACGTGGTGAGTCCGCCAGTGTTTCCCGGTGGTGATATCGGACGACTCTCAGTCGCAGGTACGGTCAACGACCTTGCGGTAATGGGTGTCACTGACCCTATCGCTCTCACCTGCTCTTTAGTGATCGAAGAGGGAACTCAAAGGGCACAGTTGGATGAGATAATGGAGTCAATGCGAGAGACCTGCAAAGAAGCGGGAGTGAGTATTACGACCGGCGATACGAAGGTGATGGGTCGTGGAGAACTCGATGGCCCGGTGATAAACACCACTGGTGTCGGCGTGGTCAGCACTGAGACGGTCGTTGCCGATGCTGGACTCTCACCAGGTGACGCGATCATTGTCTCGGGAACGGTTGGCGACCACGGCATTGCACTCCTAGCTGAGCGTGAGGGTTTCGATTTTGGCGACAACCTCAAAAGTGATGTTGCACCAGTCAATGACATTGTAAGAGCGGCAACCGATGCCGGACGAATAACCGCGATGAAAGATCCAACTCGCGGTGGATTGGCGACGACTCTGAACGAAATGGCAGAAAAAGCAAACGTCGGCATCGAAATCAAACAGGACGATATCCCAGTCAATGATGCAATTGCCTCAGCAGGGGAAATACTTGGAATCGACCCCCTTTCAGTCGCCAACGAAGGGAAAGTCGTCTTTGGGGTTGACCCAGACGACAAAGAGGCAGTTCTCAGTGCGATACGTGCTCATCAAGGCGGGGAGGAAGCAGCAATTATCGGAACGGTCACCGAAGAGCAGGCTTCTAGAGTTGTCTTGGACACTGGGTTTGGAAGACGCTATCTGAGTGAGCCGACCGGAGAGACGTTACCACGAATTTGTTGAAAAACCATGCATGAACTCAGTATCGCGATGGGAATCGTTAACCGCGCCCTCGAGACAGCCGAGGAACACGGTGCAGAGACAGTAACAGCGCTCACCGTGGAACTTGGGTCGGCAACGCACGTTAACCCAGCTCAACTCAAATTCTGTATTGAAACAGCCGCCAAGGAAACACCTGTGGCAGAGGCGGTCGTGACAATTGAAGAGGTGACACCACTTGCCGAATGCGTTTGTGGCTGGGAGGGAACACCCGGAACTCTCGACCAGGCAATGGTGTATGCTCCAGATGTGACCTGCCCGGAATGCGGAGACCGGACGACACTGATACGCGGACGTGAATGTCGACTTGCTACTGTCGAGTTACCAGACGAACAATCACATCAGAAATCTGCGCAGGAGACACCAGCCCCGACCCAGAACAAACCTCCAGAAGAGAAACGCCTGCTACAGGATAACAAATCATGATTCACCACGTCCAGAAGACTATTCCGAACCCGATGAACAGCACAAGAAAAACACTCAAACGTATTGAGGACGCAGTCGGGCCAATCCGGTTACATCGGTTTGGACACGACCATGGGCATGCCCATGATGAGTCGGTAAGCGATGTCGAAGCTGACGTCCTCGCCGAAGTTCGAAAGCGGGCCGGAGAAATTCATGAACGGTTAGCTCACGAGCACGGCGTTTATTGCGTCGAGTTTGCCGGCTCAACCGGAGGTGGGAAAACCATGCTGATTGAGCGCTTACTTGAGCGTGCCTCCGAAGATGAGGTCATTGGCGCAGTTGTTGGAGATGTTGCCGGTGAAGATGACGCCAAACGCTTCCGAGCACATGGTATTCCAGTCGAAAACGTAAATACCGAAAAAGAATGCCATCTGGACCCGACGATGGTTTCAGAAGCGATTGAGTCGTTCGATTTAGAAGAGCTCGATACCCTGTACCTCGAAAATGTCGGTAACATGGTCTGTCCAGCAGATTTCCCGCTCGGTGCTAACCGACGTGTTCTCGTAGTGAGTACAACAGAAGGCGACGATGTCATCAGAAAACATCCAATGTTGGTGCAGACAGCAGATATCGTGGCAATTAACAAAATTGACGTGGCCGAGGCAGTTGGCACCGATGTTGACCGTATTTGTGATGATATCGAAGCAGTTGCTCCTGGCACACCGATTGTAGAAACAGATGCGAAAAACGATGTCGGGATTGACGAACTAGCCGCAGCACTTGAGCCTGATGGTACCCACGCCCACCACGGTGAGGCCCCTCATTCACACTAAGACATAACATCCAATTTAGGCGAACAGTCCAATAGTGACCCGTACGAGAACTAATACTGCCGGATGTAACTTCGTAAACGTACTCGCCACGCCGGGGTGGCGAGATGGTTTAAATGCTTACGTCCGGTAGTATAAGTGTCCCCAAAGGAGGCAGACGTGAATCAAACTAATACAACCCCAATTCGTGTCGAACTGACCGTGACCGGTGTGGTTCAAGCAGTTGGATTTCGACCGTTTGTCTACCGACGGGCAACAGCCCATGGGCTTGGTGGATCAGTCAAGAACACAGGCGATGCCGGGGTTGAAATCGTTTTGAAGGGTGACTCAACGGCTGTTGATGCGTTTCTTGAGGAGCTCCAAGAGAGCCCTCCACCCCTGTCCGTTGTGGAATCGGTAGATATTATTCGGCGTGAGCCACTTTCGGAGACGACAAATCAACAACAGGACAAATCGCGTCAGTTTACGATAGCCCAGTCCACTACAGATGAGAGTGGCTCTGGAACGATTCCACCTGACACTGGAATCTGTCAGGCGTGTCTTGAGGACGTTCGCGATACTGATTCGCGATATCACAACTACTGGGCAACTTCCTGTGTTGATTGTGGACCGAGATATACCGTGATTGAATCACTACCATATGACCGCCCGCAGACGACAATGGAGCCGTTCTCCTTGTGTGATGACTGCCAAGAGGAATATACTGACCCCCAAGATAGACGATATCACGCCCAAACGATTGCCTGCCCTGCGTGTGGACCGGAGCTGTCGCTTTTAAACCGTGACCGGGAGACACGTGCGAAGGGGCATGATGCAATTACTGAGGCGACTCACCGGCTTCGAAATGGCGATATCGTTGCAATTCGGGGCATCGGCGGAACACACTTAGCTTGTTTAGCAACCAACCAAGCAGCGGTCCAAACGCTACGGAATCGCACAACCCGACCTGGAAAACCGTTTGCCCTCATGGCCGAATCGACTGAGGTAATCGAGCAATTCGCCCGAGTCACTGAGAAAGAGCAGGCATTGCTCACTGACGTTCGGCGACCAATTGTCGCACTAGAAAGACTGACTGACCCTAAAAACGAATTCGAATGGCTAGATGCAGTGGCGCCCGGCCTCCACACTGTTGGAGTGATGCTCCCCTATGCAGGATTACACCATTTGCTGTTTGATGATATATCGAGCCCACTCGTAATGACGAGTGCAAATCACCCGGGAAAACCAATGGCAACCACCGTTGCTGACATTTATGACGATGTCGGCAACGTGATTGATGCTGCTCTGGCACATGATAGACGTATCGCCGCCCGATGTGATGACAGTGTTGTGCGCGTCGTCGATGGAACACGCCGGTTTCTCCGACGGTCTCGAGGCTGGGTGCCAAAACCATTGCCACGTCATGTTGACGGGCCGCCACTCCTCGCATTCGGCGCGGAGTTTGACAACACGATTGCCATTGCTCGTGATGACGAAGTAGTACTCTCACAGCACCTCGGTGATATCGATGGGCCTGAAACAGAGGCGTTTCTTAGGGCAACTCAGACACATCTCACCGAACTCTTAGGTGTTTCACCTGCGGTCGTCGCCTGTGACCGCCACCCACAGTTTGTCACTTCAGCGCTAGCCGAATCGTACGCAGACCGTCTCATAGACGAGACAGGAGCCAGTAAGCAGACAGAACCAGTTCGGGTTCAACATCACCACGCCCATGCAGCAGGGTTGCTTGGTGAACATAACAAGGAGCGTGCAATCGTTATAACGATCGATGGGACAGGATATGGTCCAGATGGAACAATCTGGGGAGGCGAAATACTGGACGCCACAAGAGAGAGTTTCGAACGAGTTGGCGGACTCAGTGAATTTACTCTCCCGGGCGGAGAGGCAGCTGTCCGAGAACCAACGCGCATCCTTGCAAGTTTGTTAGATAACCGCTCTGAAATTCTTCGTTTGCTTTCGACCCAGACTGCCCTTTCAACCGACGAAGCCGACACCGTGTACGAGAGTGCGAAAGCAGGTGTAAATGCCCCGGTGACGACCAGTGCGGGGAGATATCTCGATGCTGTGAGCGCCTTACTTGGCATTTGCACAGAGCGAACGTATCAAGGAGAACCAGCACTCCGGCTTGAGTCACGGGCAAGTAAAGCGGAATCGGTCCCTTTCAGTCACGGGTTCAGCCCTGACTGCGATGATGTTCGTAAGATGGTAACTGCGGGAACAAGCGAACTAACTGTCCCATACACCGAGCGTGAAGGGAAACCAGTTATCGATACACCTCGACTGGTGAACAAACTAAACGAACTCCGTGACGCTCATTCAACCGAAACGCTCGCTGCAACCGCACAGATGGCACTTGCCGAAGGGTTAGCTATTCTTGCAATCGAAATGGCGACTAGAAGAAATGTTTCAGAGATTGGCATCAGTGGCGGTGTGACATACAATGACGCCATTTCACAGCGAATTCGAGAACTAGTCGAAGCGACCGACTGCCGATTCCTTGCACCAACGCTGGTTCCTCCCGGTGATGCAGGGATATCGTATGGACAAGCGATTGTTGCGAGTGAGCTGTCGACACACAAGGCTAGCCACTCGGGCTCCTGATCATAATTTCACAGTCAAGGTTCGATGTCACTATGGTTCTAACAAGGCCTGTAAGTCTGGGTGGCTCTTTACAGACGTGCTCACCGTTTTGTCTCGCTGGAGTCTGTCTCGGATTTCTTGCCATCCAGCGTGACGACGGTGAATTACGACTGGAACGTGATCGAGATCAAGAATTTTTGCAATCGCCAGCCGATGTTGACCATACGTTCGCCAGTAGAACGTCCCGTCGCGACCAATGTCGACGTTGATTTCTCCATAAACGTGGGCTAACCGGGGTGTTTTCTCCTCGGCGAGTTCGACTTGGGTACGGTAGCCATGGGTTCGAATCGACTCGTAGAGCCGATCTATCTCTTGGCACCGAGCCTCGAAGCCCGCGATAGAATAATATCCCCAAGCATTTCCAAAGCGCCTGAGCTGGTCAGTGAACGCGTCAAACAGCGCAGTTTGTGCCCAAGGTTTGCCCTCTTCATAACGTTCGCATAAGCCCTGGTAGACTGGTCGCTGTCCAAACGGCTCCCATCGTTGGTCCCAGTCACCCCCAACCACCCGACCCCATTGTGGATGCTTTGGAATCCACTCTAAGACGCTTCTGTTGATTGAATCCGGGTCAACCCAAACGATAGCAAAGGGATCGGAATCGGTGTAGCGGTGAGAGAAGAGCCGGCGCCGCATGCGATGATAACGCCGACATAGTTCAAGAGGCGTCTTTGCGCCGATTGGTGCAATCAACCAGCGACGAGTCCCCACGATAAGCTTTCCGCGGAGAGACAACAGGAATGACCGAAAATCCGCTTGAGTGTCAAGATTCACGGCGATAAAGCACGGCGAGAATGACTACAAGGGCTACTTGTGCAGTCTTGTCGATGGCTTCTAACATGAGATCTGTACTACCGGGGTCGACCAGCAGCCAGAAGATGATTTGACTCCCTGTGTAGGGGATACCGATTAAATAGAGTAGTGGCCGCTGGACATTTGCAAGGAAGAGGAGCACCGCACAAACAAAACCCCCCGTCGATAGCAGAAAAAGAATACCCATCCAGTGGGGGAGCATCTCGAGACCCAGTATCAAGTGTACCGTTGCAGTAACGAGTGCCATTGCAATCGCGAACCAGTGCAACGGCGTTACCGACGACGTATCAAACTGAGTCCCCGACACGGTTACTATTGTATATGTTAACGCGAATAAAATCGTTTGCATACGAGCAAGACGGACGGTCTATAGTAGCCACTGACTGTGAGAATTGTATCAATCTGGCTTCTCAGCTTGCTGTTGAAATCCAGGCGGCAGACTGGCGTGTTCGATACCTGCCCAATCATCTATTCGAAATTCATAGAGACGTGTGCGTTCGGTTTCACTCGCCGTTTCGAAAAACTCTGGACGCCAACGCGGTTCCTGCTTACCCGTCAATTCTGCGCGCTTTTCAGCCGGAAGCTCCTCAACTGTCCCAGTCAAGCTCACACTTTGCCAGTTGAACATCGTTTCAGCAGCGTACACGAGGAAACTTACTGTCTCGGCCTGTTCCAATAACTTTACTTTCCGACTCTGGTCACTCACAATAAAATAGAAATATAGTCGTGCTCCACCATCGTAACCGTAAGACATTGGTAACAGGTACGGCTCATCTTCGGTCGGCAGTCCCAGAACGCCTAAACTATGACTCGAAAGAAACCGCTCCACTCTGTCGTCTTCCATTCGCTCCATGCCATATTCTTCGAGTTCTTCGACAGTCATTGTGTATGATTATTTGTTATCGAGTGGTATAATCAGGCTGATGAGTCTCACTTACTGGTAACGCTACTCCGCCGGTAACTCGTCAATAAGCACAGCAGCTTCGCCTTCGACCACTTTCTGACCATCTTCGTCGAAAACATCGGTTGTCAACTCGTATTTGTTTTGGCCGAACGTCCCGACGATTTCACAGGCAGCGGTGACTTGTTCCCCAATTTCGACCGGGGAGAGAAAGGAAAGGTCCTGTGAGACATAGATTGTCAGTCCCGGCAATCGAGCAAGTGCAGCACTGATAAGACCGCTCACGAGACTCCCATGGACGATACGCTTCCCGAATCTGGTTTCTTCGGCGTAGGCCTCCTCAAGATGTAGACGGTTCGTATCGCCGCTGACTTCGGCATATCTTTCGACATCGTGTTCGCTAAGTGTTTTGCTAAACTCAACTTTGTCACCAACTGTGGTATCGGTTTCCGAGAGTCGACTACATTCAAAGCTCCAATCATCTTTTTCATAGGCTGTCTCCGGGCGTGCCTGATAATACGAGTTACTCACAGCATCAGATTCTTCCTGTACTTCGTAGCGATGGAAAACCTGTGGCACGTATCGAATGATATCATCGGTACTGACGAGACCGACGAGTTCGTCATCGTCGAGGACCACGAGGCGTGCAATTTCGTGCCCCTGCATGGTTGCCACGGCTTGGCCAACCGGTGTCTCTGGGCTCGTCGTGATAGCAGGTGCAGACATTACTTCTCGAACGGGCTGTTGGCCAGGTTCATGTGTGGTCGCAAGCGCTTCAAGAAGGTCCATCCCAGTGACAATGCCAACTACGTCTTCATCCGTCACGACGAGCGAGCCAATGTCTTTTTCAAAACACTCCGCCGCCGCAACTGCAACCGTCTCATCCACATCAATTGTTTCCACTGGACTGCTCATAACGTCGGAAACTCGAATTGGAAAGGGCATGTTCGGTGCTACGAACGAGTACCAATTTAATGTATGGGTGGGCCTCGTTGGATGAGAATACCCCAATTAGCCTGTTGCAGACATTGAGAGGTCTTTGACACCACCCTTTCAGAGAGATTGCCTTGGTTGGTGGTTAATCTATAGAGAAAGCAGGCAGAGTGCCTCGGGGTCGGACGGAAATCAAAGATCTCCGCGATCTTCAAAAGACCCTGCTCTTTTGGACCTCGCGGAGCAAAGCTCCGCTCAGTGACGAAACACTCCGTGTTTCGAACCACTTGACCCCGAGGGTGAATGCCGTAAGCTCCACTAGACGTGTTCAGTGCGTTCGATATACTGCTCAATAGTCTGGCTTGATACCTCACCTGCCGTTTCGACGTAGTACGATTCTTCCCAGAAACCACCAGTTACAGTATCTGTTTCAAAGAGTCGAAGAATTCAATCAAGAAGCCCCACGACTCGGTGTGAACTCCGGTAAGGAGGGAACTAAAGTAGGCTACTCTATCGATTCGTATGTGACTTCACCATCGTCAACGATTGCAAGCAACGCGTTTCGAGCGAGTGTCGGGTTATGGCGGAGGTGATGTTCTGGAATCAGCGGCAGCGGGGCCGGTCTATATCCGTCAGCACGCATCTCAGTGACCGTTCCAAACTGGGCAACGAGACGTTCATCTCGAAATACCTGAAATTGTTTGTCAGAACGCTTGTACCGCACTGGGAACGCTGACGGCGTCGGACCGGGACAACTCAGCGACGCTATCGAATCGACCACTGCAATAATATCATCGTCAACGGTGAGCTGAATTGCTGGTGAGTCTGTTTCCGTACCTGGGTCAACCTCTGACCATTGGAGGCTCCCTCGGCTATCTATACATGCGAAGCTCCCGTCAGTTAATCTAATACGATCTTCAACCGCGTAGAACTGACGGCGTCCATCAATTATATCTTCAACCGCAATTGGAGATGACAGTATCTCTATTACGTCTGAGCGAGTGTGTCGGTCTGTAACGATCACTGGCAACTTCCCTTGACGTGTCGCATTCTCAACGGCGCTGACGACCGACAACGGTCGTCCGTCAAAAAGCGGAACAAAGGCGACCTGTTCGTCCAGTGTACTGATTTCAGCAGGAGGAGCAGGAACGGAAAGTCCCCAGTCGTGTGTCTTGACCTCAACCCCTCTGCTGATGAGATTATCATGTACAGAAGCCATTTGCCCCGACACTTGCCCTGTCATTGATTATTTTCAGTGAGGAGCGAATATAAACAAGTGGTCAAGCTGTTGTGGGAAGCCAGGTTGAGAGCATCTGGTCTGCTCGTGTGTAGGTGCAGTGATTGAATAGCACGCGTCGCTACTTTCTCCGAACAGTATATTCAGGACCAAGCTATTTTTATGATTCAAATCCTGAATGAGACCAGTGACAACGGAGTCTGACATTCCTGCCGACGTGCACACAGTGGTTGAACAATTGCTAGCAAGTTCCCATCAGGCGTTTGCAGAGGGGGATGTGTCAACTGGCCTGTCAGCAGTGAACACCATCTCAACAGTTGCCACGAACAAACTTTCAGAGGGCGAACTTCGTGAGTATCTCCTCCACGGTTGTGAACGCGTTATGATGGTCACGGAAACAGAATATGAAGGAAAAACCATTGCGATGGAGTATGTCGCCGCGATGACCCGGCAATTCGAAACGATGACTACTCAGTAAGTTTGTCAAGGCCAGTCGGAATCAACACCAACTAATTCAGCACTGATTTCCCACAGACTCTCTGCGTGTTCCCGCTTGCTCGCCTCTGCTGAAGGAGTCTCGATACCGTTTCCAGTGAGGTACACGCCGCTTTGCTCAGCAAATGTCGAATCTGTTGCTAATCGAAGGAGTCGCCGTGCTCCCTCTTGTTGTGTCGTTCCGACACCAGGAATGATCGCTGCACCTCGAATCAGGAAACGTGTCCAGAAAGGCGCATCCCGGAATAGATTCGTCGATGGAACAAACCCTGGGTGAAAACAGTTCGCAGTCACCTCAGTATCAGACAGGCGACTAGCCAGTTCCCTTGTGAACGCGATGTTCGCCAACTTTGAGTGCGAGTAGGCTTGAAGCCCATCATAATCGTTTGTGAACTGTAGATCATCAAAGTCGAACGTCGCTCTCCGGTGGATATCTGAAGCAGTGACGACTATTCTCGCCGGCGATGACTCTCTAAGACGATCCAACAGTTCGTGTGTCAGGAGATATGGTGCTAGGTGATTGACGGCAAACGTCAGTTCGAGACCATCCTCAGTTTCTGTTCGGCTATTTGCTGACAGTCCAGCATTATGAACGAGAACGTCTATCCGACTGTAATCGTCACAGAGGTCCGCTGCAAGCGTCCGAACGGTTGCCTGAGAACTCAGGTCCGCCTGGTAAAAATCAATGTCACCAGCAAGGCTTGTGGCCTCCTCTTGAAGAGACCGACCCCTGTGCTCATTTCGACCGATAACTGCGACGGTTATTCCTTCTGAGGCGAGTTCAACTGCTGCGATGCGACCGATTCCGCTTGTCCCACCAGTAAGGACGACGACTTTGTTGGTATCAATAGAGTCGCTCACGTATTGGTCATGTATTCTCCGGCCACAACCGAATTGATTTCGGTAAAATTAGTCCTGGTCCAGTTCATCCTCATCTGTTCCAAGGACTGGCTCATCGCGCTCAAAGCCACGGACAAGACCGAGCGCGATGGCTACATCGCGCAATTCGACTGGTCCGATAGCATTGTACTCACGGATGTACTCGTTTGCGTCCGTTCGTTTTGAATTCGCTAGGTCGGTATCACCGGTTGCTCGGGCATCGGATTCTGCAGCCATCGTACCAGTGAATCCAACCGCGGCGTCTGCCCGTGACTCAAGTTGCCCAAGTAACTCCCGAAGGTCATCGAGTGCCACCGTTTCGACACGTGGGTGCCCATCGAATTCATCTGTCCTCGCTACCGCATCCTCGAAGCTCTCGGTAATCTCCTGGTAGTCGTCACAAGCAGCACGAAATGCAGCCGAAGCCGCCTCATAGGAATCTTCCTGCCATTGACTGACAGCATGGTTGAACATCCGTATTGCTGCGGTTGTTCTCTCGTGGCCCTGCAAAACGCTTTCCCAAATTTCAATTCGTACGGCATAAAGGGGTATTCTGTCCTCTGGTTGGTTAGACATGATTTCCCGTGGGTCATCGTCGTGACCCAACCCAAGCACATGGCCAATCTCATGTTTTGTGGTGACGAGAATTTTTCCGAATGGTCGCGCACCAGCAACAACCCGCGTTGTCACTGGAAGGTTTGGCCGACTGCCTGGTTGCAGGACCGGCGCACAACCCAGAACTCGCTCACTAAATCCCTCGACGGCTTCACAGCCACTTGGGTCATCAGCATACGCGATGACCACCTCCGGGTCATCGGCTGAAACGACCTCGAATTCGATGTCAAATCCAACGTATTCCTGACTATTCTCTTCCCAGAACTCCAGCGCCTCACGAGCGTTTGCCTCTACGTCATGGTCAGTCTCGCTATTGTTATCGATACGGACAGCCACCGTCGAGTCAGCAAATGGATGTACTGGACTCCCTGAACCCGGATCCAGTGAAATACATCCCGCACTTGAACCCGCAACCCCCGTCACACTGGCTACAATAAACTGCCGGCGTCGCATGTAAGCCTCATTTTGCGGCGAGAGGTATAAAATAACGTGTTAAAAACAACAGGGAGTTACAGATGACTTCGATGCGCGAATGGAAATGCAATTATTACTTGTTAGTGGACAGACTAGTCCTAGCTGAAACGATATCCTTGTGCTATATGACAGTTGTTGAAGTGGGAAAATCCAGTACGGTTATTAAACAGGCACCAATGTGTTATACTACTAAATGCCCGTTCCTGAGCGTATCACTGTTCTTCATGTCGATGACGACCCGCATTTCAGTGAGTTGGGTAAAGCGATGCTCGAACGCGAGGACGACAGATTTGAAGTTATAACTGAAACGAATCCAGAGCACGTTGAGAACCATCTTGAGGAGCATGCTGTTGACTGTGTTGTAACAGACTATAACATGCCCGAGATGGATGGGATAGCGCTTCTTAAACGGATTCGGAGCCGCGACTCGAAATTACCAGTAATTTTGTTTACCGGGAAGGGCACTGAGGAAGTTGCAAGCCGTGCCATCTCTGCCGGTGTGACTGATTATCTTCAAAAGGAGGGTGAGACGGACCAGTTTACCGTTCTCGCCAATCGGATTCGGAATGCTGTCGAGCATAGAATGGACCAGCGAAAGCGTGAGCAGTACCAGACCGTTGTTGAAACGGCTGGAGACGCTATGTATGCCCTTGATGAAGACGGCTACATCGAAATTGTTAATCACGCACTTGAACAGATGTCTGGCTACGACAGGGAAGAGCTGATTGGAAAGCACGTCTCAGACCTTCTCCCGGTTGAGCAGGTGGAACAGGGGGAAAAAGCAATTCAATCATTACGAGAGGGAGATTCAAATGAGAGTGAACGCTTTACGTTCCGTCTCCAGCGCTCTGATGGCGAATCTAATCTGTACGAATTGACATTATCATTACTCAATAAGAACGAATTTGACGGCAGCGTTGGTATTATTCGTGATATTACCGAAGACCGGCGCAAAGATGAATTGCTCTCGGGATTATTCGAAAAATCAATTCATGGAATCAGTGTCATGGAAATCGTCACAGATGAGGACGGCGAACCTATCGACTACATTCACCAACGAGTGAATGAGAGATTTGAGGAACTGACTGGCCTGGATGCAGATGAAGTCGTTGGAAATCGGGCAACGGAGGTCATTGAAGGACTTGAAGAGACGCCTTTCATTGAGATATATGGCGAAGTTGCACGAGAAGGGACAACAGCACAGTTCGAACAATACTCTGCGCCCCTCGACAGACACTATGAAGTATCAGCTTTTTCACCGCGACCAGGCGAATGCATCAGCATCTTCGCTGATATCACCGACCGAAAAAAACACGAAGAGTCGCTTGAGCAATACAAACAACTGGTCGAGTACTCACCTGACCTATTAGTGCTGTTGAACGAGGATATGACCGTCAGGTACCAAAGCCTCCCATCGCCGCTTTTGGAGTGGGAGCCGAAAGACGTGACAGGTGAAAATCCGCTGGAACATATTCATCCTGATGATCATGAGAAAATCCTTCAACATTACACCCAACTATTCGAAAATCCAGGCCAAATTGCCACGACTGAGTTCCGTGCAAAGGATGCCAATGACCAGTGGCAATGGCTCGAAAGTCGAGGACAAAATCTGACCGATGACGATAGTATTAATGGCATTTTGGCTGCAATGCGTCGAATTACCAACCGGAAAGAGCAAGAACAACAACTCGAACGATACAGCGAAACATTAGAAGAGTTACAGCGGACAACACAGGCGCTAGTTGAGACCACAGATATTCAAACGGCAGGGAGGCAAGCAATCATTGCTTTTGAGAAAGTATTCGATTTCCATATTGCGGGGCTGTGGCTGAGCACACCAGAACGAGATGCGCTTGAGCCACTTGCTCTCTCAGAAAAGGGAAGTGATCTCATTGCTGACCCGCCAACATACTCTGCGGAAACACCGTCTCTCTCTTGGGATGTATATCAAGAACAGGAATCACGTTATATCCAAGATATGTCCGATTGCGAAAAACCGATTAACCAGGATACGCCGATTCAAAGCGAAGTTATCGTGCCACTTGGCCAATATGGATTGTTGAACATCGGGTCTTTGGAAGTGGATGCGTTCAGTGACCATGAGATCCGTCTCATTGAGTTATGGGCCGACACGTTGGCTGTGGTCTTCGCACAAGTTCTCCAGTTTGAGTTGTTAACAGAGCGAGAGACAGCGCTTCGACAACAACGGAACCGACTGGATGAGTTTGCAAGCGTCATCTCCCATGATTTACGAAATCCACTGAACGTTGCGACATTACGCACGGAACTTGCAAGCCGTGAGTGTGAGAGCGACCATTTAGCAGATGTATCGAAGGCACTATCTCGAATGGAGGAGTTAATTGATGACCTCTTGCTCTTAGCTCGACAGGGTGAAACCGTTGGAAAACGCGAGGAAATCAATCTTCACGATGTCGTTTCTACCTGCTGGCGTACCGTCGAAACTGGTGAGGCAACACTAACCATTGAAGACAAAGCAATCTTTAAAGCAGACCGGAGTCGATTGACGCAGGCGCTGGGGAATCTCTTTCGTAATGCGATTGAGCACGGTGGTGAGAATGTGACGGTCACCGTCGGCGTGACAGATGAAGAAAATGGGTTTTACGTTGCAGATGACGGGCCAGGTATCCCTGAGGAACACAGGAAAGACATCTTTGGAAGTGGTTTCACGAGAAAGTCTGACGGAACAGGATTTGGTCTGGCAATCGTCAAGCAAATTTGTTCGGCTCATGGTTGGGATATCACCGCTACCAAAAGTGAATCAGGTGGCGCGAGATTTGAAATTACAGGCATTGACTCAATCGACTGTTGAATACGCTGGTTGGGTCTGAATGCTTGGACAGAATTCCGATATTGACCAGAAAATGACATTGTCACCCAGAACACTCACACCCAAATTCTCTTACGCCTAGCTACTATCTCTCTGTGTCAGAAAAGCCGCTGCTTGACTGCGTCCACGGTCGAGTAGTTCGTCGATAAACTCCGGACTCCGGTCAGTTTTTGTCGAATAGTCATACCGCTTCCCCATCTGAATACGGTGAATTTCTGGCTGAGAGAAATCGTCAGGTGAGAGTTTCCCGTCGTCAATCCACTGGTTGACTTGCTCGACGAATCGCAGCTCCTGATTTAACGAGATATTTCCGGAGAGTTCGTTGCGGCGGTCGGCAATTTCTTCGAGCGTTTTTGGTTCCCCTTCGAGTTCTTGCGGGTTGATTTGGATGACCCAGAGTTCGTCCGGTTTGCGGTCTGGTGGCTGGTGCAGAAGGTCCTTGACTGGTGGATTTTGGGAAAACAGTCCGTCCCAGTGCAGATTGCCATCGACTTCGACGGCCTTGAACAGACTCGGAACAGCAGCGGACGCGAGAACCGCCTCCACAGTAACGTCTTCGTTCACGAATGTATCGAAGACTCCTGCATTGATGTCGACTGTCCCAACGACTAATTCCGGTGCGGTTCTTCGACAGTATCCCGGAATATCGTCGAATTCAATATGCCTTTCCAGTATCTCGGCAATTTTTTCTTTCCCAAGTTCTGACCCAGGGTTCTGATAGGGGCTTATCTGTGCAACGGGGAAGCCTGCGTTCTGAAGCCGTTGGTACGTCTGAAACCAGGCATTCGCTAGCTTGTCCGAATATTCCTTCGCCGCCAAGTCCTTCCAGATGCTGTTGACAAGTGCTGCAGCCTTTGCCTCGTCACCGGTGACAAGCCCGTACCATGCTGCAAGGGCATTGAATGCGCCACCTGACGTGCCGCTGATTCCGACGAGTTCGTGTTCATCATCCCAGTTCTCGAAGAGGTGTTCAAGTACACCGGCAGTAAAGGCTGTGTGACTTCCCCCTCCCTGACAGGCAATTGCAATGTTAGTGGTCATACGTTATGAAAAATGTTGATTACTCGTAGGTGTTTGTATATCCACCATCCCAGAGCAGGTCACCGCCGTTAAGATGCTTCCCGTGGCGAGAGAAGGCAAACGTAAACAGATTTGCCACTTCTGCGGGCGTCATCATCTCCTTGGTCCGTGCTTGCCCGAGCATGACATCTTCGACAACCTCCTCTTTTGAGATGCCCCGTTGGGCTGCCGTATCTGCAATCTGGTGTTCCATTAATGGCGTCAGGACGTATCCCACAGAGACTGAAAACCCTCTGAGAGTTCCGTCACCTTCGGCGGCAATCGACCGTGTCAGGCCGTTTACTGCGTGTTTCGCTGTAATGTATGCAGGCTTTCGCTGTGTGGCAAAGTGCCCATGAACCGAGGACATCGTTCCGATTGCACCGACTCCATCGTCGGTCGATTTAATGTGGGGAATCGCTTCCCTCGCTGTGAGAAACGGTGCCCGAACCATGATATCCTGTAAGAGGTCGTATTTTTCCATCGGATACTGCTCGATAGCGTCGATATGCTGCATTCCAGCAATATTGGCTACATATCGAAGCGTACCAATCTCAGCAGCGGTCTCGACAACCGCAGCAACCGCATCATCATCAGTCAGGTCAGTACCGACTGGTTCGATTGGCCCCTCCGCACCAATATCCGCAGCGATGTCGACCGTATTTTGGAGTCCTTCTTCATCAATGTCAGCGGCCACTACGGTCAATCCGTTCGCGGCCAGACCAACTGCAGTGGCCTGGCCGATACCAGACGCTGCACCGGAGACCAGTGCAACAGTTTGCTCAGTGAATCGGGGGTCATCGAGAAGGAGCAATGCATCACGAGTTAGTTCAGGAGAGTTCAACGAAACGGTATCAGACATAGAATAGTTTACACAAAGCAGGCTTATCAGTTGTTGGGAAACAGAATAATTCGACGCAATCCTGTTTGGCTGGTGAAAACATGCTACGACTAGAGCTGAAATTCGACAAGATAGTAGCCTCGTCCACCCAGGCGCGAGGTTAGCTTTTCACCAATGTTCCAATCTGTGCTGCGGGAACAAGCCGAAAAAGTACCTGATGTGTATGTGAGCATAGTAAAGGTTCAAGCAAATCTAATATACATGATGAGTTATACCCAACCCAACGGAAACACTGACGAACCGCTCAGGGGAGAACGTATTGCAGTCGTTGGTGCGGGCTTTGGCGGGCTTTCGGCAGCGTCATATCTCACTGATGCCGGCGCAGACGTGACGGTTTTTGAGCGAAACGAACACCCAGGCGGATATGCCGGCCGAATTGAACGTGATGGGTTCCGGATCGATACCGGGCCTTCTTGGTACCTGATGCCAGAAGTGTTCGATCGGTTTTTTCAGCACTTCGGTCGGGAAGTAGAGGAGTTCTACGAGCTGACCGAACTAGAGCCGCTGTACGAGATTTACTGGAAAGACGGTGATCATGCTGAGATACCATCCACGCGTCAAGGACAAAAGCAGCTGTTCGAATCGTACGAATCGGGCGCTGGCAGCAAGCTTGACGATTACCTTTCGGATGCAGCAGAGGCGTACGAACTGGGGATGGACCGGTTTGTCTATCCCAGTCGTTCGCGGCTACGGGACATGATGGACCTTGATATTATTCGGTCAGTACGTGCGCTACCGAAGTTACGGACAATGGATACGTACGTCAAGTCCTACTTCACACACCCGAAACTGCGACAGATTGCCGAGTACAAACTGGTGTTCCTCGGCGGCTCCCCGTACAACACGCCTGCGATATACACGCTGATGAGCCACGTGGATATGAACCTCGGCGTCTACCATCCGACGGGCGGGATTGCGAGTGTAATAGATGGGATGGTGACGCTTGCGACAGATCTTGGCGTTACAATCCATACTGATACGCCTGTAACATCGATTGAGCCTCTATCCCGAGCAGATGAGACCCGACAACAGTTTGATATTACGACCGGTAAGGGGCCAGACCGAAACACTGCTGAGACTGACGGCGGTCGGTTCGACCGAGTCGTTGCCAACGCGGCCCCGACCCACGTCGAGCGTGACCTCTTGCCGGAAGAATACGCAAACCGTGAAGCGTACTGGAACTCTCGGACGTACGCACCCTCGGCGTATCTCCTGTACCTCGGTGTAAACGGGGAAGTCGACGGCTTGGAACACCATTCACTTATACTACCAAATGACTGGCAGCCCCACTTCGATCGCATATTCGACGAGGCCGGGTGGCCGGATGACCCTGCATATTACGTCCACGTTCCGTCAAAAACCGACGATACGGTTGCCCCCGACGGCCACGAAGCCGTGGTCATCCTAGTGCCGCTCGCTCCCGGGCTCGAAGACGATACGGAGACGCTCGAGCAGTTTCGCAAACTGGTACTTGATGACCTCGCGGAGACCACAGGGGTTGAGTTCCGCGATCGAATCGTCCTTGAAGAATCGGCCTGTGTATCAACGTTTGCCGACCGGTTCAACGCTCCAGAAGGGACTGCACTCGCGCTGTCGCATACACTCGGTCAGACTGGCCCACTCAGACCGGCCCACCGTGCGCCAGGTGTCGACGGACTCTATTATGTCGGCGCCTACACGAACCCCGGAATCGGGATGCCCATGTGCCTTCTCAGCGGCGAACACGTAACGAACGCCATAATCGAAGATACTCGTAAAACGGGACTCCTCCCGCCTGTTGTGCCGACCTCGACGTTTCGGTGACCGGTCAAACTCCAAATGTATCAGGCCTTCAGTTTTGGAGACAGGTACCTGCTTGAAAGATGTAGATGTTGTAATACTGAGGACTTTATCCACGGTGGCACCATTACTCCCTGCGTACGGACGATCCACTGCTTACCGGTCCAGCTAATCTGAAAGAGGGCAAAATACTTTGCTGATGCCCACACAGCAGTTAGATAGAGGGCTGATTACCGTGGAAATCTCTCATAAACTACTCTGTCTGTTCAGTGCTACTATCTCGGAGTCGTCTGATAGCTACCGGATCGAAATTCCGAAACGGGAAATCGAAACAGGAACCGTAGAGCCCGGTGAAACCTATCGTGTTGCACTTATTTCTCCTGACGACGAGTCAGGAGCGGACACTACGGTCGACCGTTCGCGAAGCCCGGACGAACCACAACCACCCGTCGAACCCGGGGAAATCCGTTACGTCGAAATTGAAGACCTCGGTAAACAGGGTGACGGAATCGCCCGCGTCGAGCGGGGGTACGTCATTATCGTCCCAGAGACTGATGTTGGTGAACGGGTGAAAATTGAGGTTACGGAAGTGAAATCAAACTTCGCTGTAGGCCAGCGCGTCGAAGAGCCGGTGTAAAAAGTCGGCGTAAAGATTGGTCAGCAGTTGTTTCTGTGTTATACCAGTAGCGAACAGTCACGAGATGTCCATCGACCGGTAAAGTCAATAATACTGTTTTCTCAGCGTCTCTCCCGCGATTAACCGTCTGTACCAAACTCCCTATAAGTGTATTCTCGGTATGTGTTAGTATGAGCGCGACTGTCGAAACCAGCACTGATGCAATAGGACTCTCAGAAAAACAACGCTGTATCCTCGCCTTTCTGGAAGCGAACGTCGATGAACAAACCTATTTCAAATCACGCCTCATTGCTGACGAGGTTGGGATGTCCGCAAAAGAAGTTGGAACAAACATGACAGCTATCGCAGAGGGTGACGTTCCGATTTCCGTCGAAAAGTGGGGATATTCATCCAGTACGACATGGATGGTTACCGCTTAGGAACCGAACACGTAGAGAAACCAATCAGTATCACCTTTGCTCGTTGGCGCTGTAGAGACCATTATGCACGACCATTACGAAGAAGTCCCAGCAGGTGAGTCAATGGAATTGGGGACAATCAGCGTCACTAAAGAAGAAATCAAGGAATTCGCGGAGAAATTTGACCCACAATCGTTTCACCTCTCGGATGAATCGGATGGACCATTTGGCGGCATTATTGCAAGTGGCTGGCACACAGCATCGATGACAATGCGGTTATTGGTTGATGACTATCTCGGTACAGCAGGTGCGATAGGTTCGCCTGGACTGGCGGGTCTCGAATGGTCCCACCCAGTCCGTCCAGGTGATACGCTTGGTGCGAGGCTTACCTTTGGAAAAAAGGAGCCGTGGGACAAACGTCGAGGTGTAGTCCATTTAGAGGTTGAAACGGAGAACCAGAACGGAGAGCGTGTTCTCTGGATGGACTCGAAAGTACTCTATCCGCGAGGGGAGACAGGACAGTGACCGAACGGCCCACAAAAGCACAACTTGAATCGGCGTTTGCCCGACGGTTTGATGATTCTGAAGCGAAGCGAGTTGCTGTTGCTCGGCAGGCGGGTGACCTACTGGATTCAAAGCAACTCATCGATGACCTGGGCACGCAGCCAACCCCGGAACAGCTCTGTGAACATCTCTCTGATGCCCCGGATGGCTATACGCTCGCCGAGCGATGGAACTGGTGGATTGGCTCATTAGAACTCGCATTCGGTGGATATCTCGAATTCAGAGTTCACGGGGAGAGTGAATGAGAGCGTCTATACCGCAAAGTATCGGAAGTGGCGAGAGCTCAGGTAGTATCAAGCCAGCACGGCTGCGGCAGTCACAAGTATCGCCCCAACAATGATATAGAACAAGACAGGAATTAAATTAAGTCGGATAACGCGACCTTCTTTTCCAACCAGCCCGACGGTAGCGAGTGCAGCAATAACGTTATGTATGGCGATTACGTTGCCGATGGCACCACCAACCATCTGTGCGCCGACAATAACGTGTTCGGGGAGTCCTGCCTGCGTTGCCACCTCAAACTGCAATCCTGTGAATGTGATATTTGAGACAGTGATAGAACCAGTAATGAACGTTCCGAGGATACCGACTGGAACAGCAACAACCGTATAGAACTCACCAAACAGGGTTGCAGTGCCATCTGCGAGCACAACGAGCATACTATCGCCACCCGGTGCCTCCGGATACTGCCCAGATTCGAGCATAATCCCAACCATACCGATAACGAAAACGAGCGCAATAGCAGGAGTCCGAATGGTCTGTCCAGCCTCTCGCCACGCGCTGGTCACTTGTTGTTTTGTCATTCCGAACACCGGGATAGCAATGAGTGCGCTTGCGAGAAGCCACGTTCCTGGGACGTAAGCCCATTCAATACCCTGAACGATAGTCGTTCCAAGAATTCCATCCCATGTCGGGGCAAAAATCGGATGGTCCGTGAGCAGTTCACCGATTGGCGTAAAGTCACGAGTGATGATAAGCAATATGACAAGCAGAAGATACGGCGACCACGCACGAAGGAGCGACATAGAGCGCTGGTCGACAGTGACGGAGGATGTCGTCTGGTCGTCACTGCTCCCCCCAGGCTCTACTGAACCAACCCAGTAGTCCGGCCACTCATCCCGGTCAGGGAATGTCCAGTCCTCTTCAGGAACAAAGTACCCGGCTCGAAGCGTCGCGACAACAACCAGGATACCGACCATCGAACCGATTATCGATGGAAATTCTGGGCCGACAAAAACGGCGGTAAGGGTGAATGGAGCGACAAACGCGACGCCGGAAAAGAGACAGAGTGGCAGGACTTCCCAGACGGGTTCAAGTGACCGTTCGTCTGGGTCACCAAAGAAGTATACAACCATCCCAACGGTCAACAGAGGCATTGCAATACCAAAGACGGCTTGATACAATGCACCAGTGGCAGTTGCCTGAGCAACCAGTTCGGAGAGTTCCGTATCGGATAACGTCCCGACAGCGTCAATCGGTCCTCGAATGCCTGGGTTAACGGGAACCCCTACGGCACCGAAAGTGGTCGCTATCGAGTGTCCAACGAGTGCAGCGACAACAGCAGCCATCGCCGGAAACCCAAGCGCAAGCAACAGAGGGGCAACGACAGCCGCAGGCGTCCCGAACCCAGCGACACCTTCGAGAAACGTCGCCATGAAGAACCCAAGGAGAATAACCTGAATCCGGCGGTCCTCGCTGATAGCCGCAAAGCCCTCATTAATCTTGTCGATAGCACCGACTTGCATCAGTGTATAAAGTAGTACAAGTGCTCCAAAGACAATCCAGAGTATTTCGATAGCAAGCAAAACACCCCAGAGGCTAGTTGCGAACACCCACTCGATTGGCATACCCCAGACAGTCGCGCCAACAACGGCTGCCGTCGCCCAGGCCACTGGCATCGACTTGACCGCAGGCCAGAGCAGCCCAATGAGAAGGGTTGCAACAACAACCAACGGTGCGAGGGCTGCCAGGACGAGCGATGTCTCTACCATGTACCTTCCATAGCGCTTTGTTTATCAGAGCAAGTAGGTACCAGTCCGCCACGAGATTTATCCAATTGGTCAAAATCTGTGGGCATACTTATGGATGTGCTTCCACACGAAATAAATTCGTGGTTTTGTCGCTATTATACTGAATTAATCATTATTTTTAGAGGGATGAGGTATAAATTTATTAAGGTTTAAATTTTCAACACGGTAACAAGCCACAATAACTGAATTGGAACTTGGCCGTCTTTATCGGTAACATCCACAGCGTATTTTCTAGCTGAAAGAGGCTAGTGCATCACGGACAGTCAACCCCTCATCAACAATGTCCCGCCGATAATGCATATAAACTGCCCCAAGAGGTGGTTGCAGGACGTATGCAAGCGCAATTGGTAACACAGCAGTATCTGGGATTGTTGGTGCCGCGACGACGATTGCTACCGCTATCGAGAGATTGCGCATACTCGTTGCGTAGACGAGTGCCACACCGCTTTTTGTATCAAGGAGGAGCCGACCGAGTCCAGCGCCGACACCAAGTATCACGATGTAAAATAGTATCAGTGGAACGATGACAATCGCAGAGGCAATCGGGTCCGCCAGTATACTTTGAGAGCGCATCGCCATAGCGATGAATACGATTAACATCACCCCGAAAGAACTGAGGCCGCCAAACAATGGCTTCAGTCGTTTAAAACCATCCGGGCCATACTGTCGAAGCAGGATGCGTCGAGTAACGTTTCCAGCCACCATCGGCAATATGATAATCTGTGCTAGCTGCTGATAGAGGGCGCTGGGGTCGAATCCGACACTTGCTGGGATTAAAACAGAGAGATAGAGAGGCAAAATGGCCACTGCTAACAGAAGGTTAACTGCCATCGCAACAAGGGCAGAGCCAAGATCGCCGTTTGCGAGACCTGCCCACGCCGCCGTCATGCCCGACGTAGGGATTAACGCAATGAAATAGAGTCCAATCGCATACTCGATATTGCCTGCAAAAAACAATCGAGCAAGTCCCACCGCGACGAGCGGAGCCACAACAAAATTTACGAATACGCTCAAGAGTACCGTCCCAGCGTGGCTACGGACGTTGACGACCTCCTTCAGGTCTATGTTTATCATCATCGGATAAATCATAAGGAACAACACCGGGACAACTGCTGCCTGCAACAAATCCCGTGTCCCATCCCCGGCTACCTGGCCAAACGCCAAGCCGATCGCAAGCGAAGCGAGAACAACAAAGATGAGATTCGATTTCAATCCGAGTAGGAACCTACGTATCATAGTGTATAGTATTGTTATTACTATACAATAGTATTTCGGAAAGTATATTGTCCAACCCAGGACCGATCTTAGCTTTCAAAGCGGATCAAAACGGAGATTTAGCATCGTCAAGCGTTACCGGCTCTCCCGGAAAGGCCTTTTCCCCGGCCTCGATTCGTACGTCGAGCCAGTTTTCCATCGGAATGAGCGGGCAGTCATAGGCTTCGTTGTACGCACACGTTGGGTTGTACGCGAGATTGAAATCGACAACCCACCCATCTTCAGTTCGGTGCTGGGACTCGGAAAGGTCGAGATAACGCCCCGCACCGTACGTTTCTTCACCGTTGGTTTCGTCCCGAAATGGAACCCAGAGAGTGTCGCTGTCTGGTGAATCTCTGTACGCCTGTAGTGTGTACGAGTCGTCGCCATGTTCGAACGTGAATTCACCCCAACGGAGATACTCACGTTTTCCGTCAGCGGTCGTCTCAACTGTGATGGTCTCTTTAGTTTCGTGTTCAGACAACGGTACCTGAAACCAGTAGTCCGGGTCAACGGGAAAGTACGCCAGTCCGGGGAACGAATCACCTTGCTGTTCTCGCGCTAACGGAGAGCCGTCTCCCGACCGAAACTGTTTGTCTTTTTGTTCACGATACTGCTCAACATTCGCCACATATTCGTCTGTCATACCGTTTGGTAGGATTTCCGGACAAAAAACCCCTCGTCAGTGCTGACGTTTCTGACCCATTTCTCAAAATCGAGTTTACCACCCGTCCATTCGATTGCTGGCGCAACGGTGAGTTCGCTCAGTCAGACTTTTGCAAAATAGCAATTAATTACCTCGTGGAAAGTGACTGCATAGCTTTTCTCCGCTGCCAAAGATAGATAATCCCGACGACAATCGAAAGAAACCAGATGACGCCACCAACCACGTAGAGCCACTGATATTTCGGCCAACTGGTGTACTCACCGATGGTTTCCGTATCCCGATAGATAACAAACGGAAGCAATCCGGTGAGAATTAGAATTGCTATCCCAGCAAACGTTTCAGGGAGCATCTCCAGGGTTGCTATCACCAATATCCACGCGACAACCGACCCCGCAATAGCCCCTTCCCACTTTCGAGAGGGTGGCCCTGATACTTCATGCGGGTCAGCAGGCTCCTGGTTCTCAGCAGGTGCTGGCGCTTCTGGAGTGGCCTCTGTTGTCTGAACCGTATCAGCTTCAGCTGTCTCCTCAGCAAGAGCAAGAAAATCCAGATACTCAACGACGAGATCCCCCGCCTCATGTTCGTCAATGAGCGCAATGAGGTCGTCGCCGTTGATGAGTTTGACATTCAACCGTTCGGCCAGTTCCCGTGCCTGTTGTGTGAACTCATTTGTTGTCACAACAACCACCTTATCCACGCCGTCGTACTGATTTTTCAAACTGGCGTACTGCTGGATATCCGGCGAGCCAACGGTCGTATTTGGCCCATACCGTTTGGCCTGAATGAGTGTTAACTGGTCATACGGGAGACTTTTCCGCGCGGTGACGTCAACTCCCTGGTCCGCCGACTCCGTCGAGACTTCTGTCTCCCACCCCATCCGTTCCCACAGGTCCCCCACAAAATACTCAAACTCGTAGGGGTCCATCTGCTGAAGGGCTGCCTTGAGTTGTCCCGGTGTTTCTAACGGTTGCCCGTCATCCGGAAACTGGCTCATATCCAGCTCCGAGTAGCGTTCCCGAAGAGGACGCTCTTCTTCTGCCTTGTCGGGTTCTACCGGGTCACTGGAATCGTTGGAGGAATCCCTTCCGAGTTGACGGAGATACCGGTAGACTTCTCGGTAGAGAATATACCGAAAAAGCCGTTTCATATTCGTTCGTTTGGATGCCAGTTAGTTAGCAGTTTGGGCAAAAAAGGTGTCAGTCACGCTGTTCGACAGAAAAAATCATTCCGGCATCACGTAGCCGTTCGACGAGCGGCTGACCGATACCCGACGCAGGAGTGAGAATACCCCCTGACAGCGACGAGGTACACTCATTCCGGACCAGACACATCGCAGCCTCGCCGAGCATCTTTGCGGTTGCGCCATAGCCAGGGTCACGGTCCGCGCTAACCGTCCCCTGAATTTCGAAGGGCCCACTGGTGGCGATACCACGACCAATAAGCCGAATCGTAAAGTATCCGTTCTCTATCTGCTCTCTCGTTGGCCCTTCACCAGGGTCAGGAAAAACAAAGCGGCGTAGGGCCTCTCGAGTTGGTCCGAATCGCATCCCAGCGGTCGCAACCGCAAGCCCGGCTGAAGCCGCGCTGGCACCCACAAAGCCAAGTGGCCCACGTCCGGTTGTTGCAACTTCTCGGCACGTGAATTCCTGACCGTAAGGATACTCAAGAAGCGCGTTGCTCCGATGGATGACGCGCTCGTTAATGAGAGCCATCGGAGAGGGTGCCGTCCACGCGTTACGGAGTGGGTCGTATTTCGGACCAATCTGTGCTCCGGTATCGACACCACTGCGCTTTCCTTTTGGAGCAAGCGAATAGGGGTTCGATATCGTCTGTTTGGCAAGTGGGTCACGCGAGACTGCCTGAAACAACTCGACCATGCTGGCCATCGTGCCGCCACTAACCCCACCGCGTCCCTCCTCCAGATACAGGGTTACCATATCACAGGGAGCGTCAAACGTTTCGAGGGCGTATGACTGTACGAGCTGCGTTCCAAGGTCTGCAGGGATTGAATCAAAGCCACAGCTGTGCACGATGCGCGTGTGTGAGTCAACAGCCTGCTCGTGATACCGGTCAATCATCTCCCGGACCCAATTGATTTCCCCAGTGAGGTCACAATAATGGGTTCCGCCCTCGACACAGGCTTCAACCAGCGGCGTCCCATATTTCGTATACGGTCCGACCGTTGTACAGACAACACGGGTATCCTGGGCAATCGAACGGAGACTGTCTGGGTCAGTCGCATCACCGAGCACAAGCGGGATGTCCTCCCACCCCTGTTGTTCTGAAAGCAATGCCGACCGGATTTCATTTAATCGCCCTTCGTCCCGTCCACCGATCGCTAGCGAGAGCGAATCCGGCGTGTATCGTTCGGTGAGATGCTCGGCAACAAGGCGACCAGCCACGCCTGTTGCTCCCCATATGACAAGGTCGTACGGCCTATTATCGTATTTCATGATTCGTATTTGTATGCTGTGGACACAATGGTTTGTTTGTCACAATCATTATCCGCTTGTCAGCCCCAGTTTTGCCCGTGTTTCACGGAGTGACTGTGTTACCGCGAGTGGATGAGGCAATCCAAGCCGATATCTGAGCCGGTCCTGTTGTTTGAACGGGGCAAACAGGGCTGGTTCTTTGAGTTGATAAATCGATGCAGGTGACCCACCGTGTCGACTCATAATAGCATTCGCAGCCCGGCGACCCGCTTCGTTTGCCGATTCCATGGACGCCAAGTCACTGTTCGTCCGAACAAAATCTGCTGCGATTGTAAGATTCGCTACTGGGGTATCTGCTGGAGGTCGATACCGAAGCGAGTCGACCGTGTTGATGAGAAGTGGTGATGTGTTTTTCACCCCTTGCTCCGTCTCGACAATGGCAGGGTCAAGAAACCAGTCAACGAGTAACTCATCCCGAAGAACCGTCTCGTCAGTGTCGAGATGGCGTTTCAACTGCTCCCAAATTTCCTCAACAATCTCTTGTCTGGTACATCGGCGGGCAGGTTTGCCATGGACGATTCCCGGTGTATCCCAGTCTGAGGCGATGACTGAGAGGACACCTTCTATCTCAGCAGGTGCATTCTCTTCGAAGTCATACCGGTCCCAGAACTGTCGTTGCGAAATAGACGTCAGCGCCCATGGTGCGTCGGCGTACACCTGGTGGCCCGCAGAGAGTTGGATGTCTTCCCGTAAATAAAACTGAATGCCGTTCATCCAGGCGGTATCGAGGTTCCGTATGCCGGAAAGCTCGGAACTCTCGAGCGAATCCGGAATCAACGACGGAGCCACCTCGACAGGGACGGCAAG
>LKNH01000046.1 GCA_001564135.1 Halobacteriaceae archaeon Tc-Br11_E2g27
GGCGGGATGCCAAGCTCTGATTCTGCCTTTTCCCGGTCGAACCGGCCTTTTCGCTCGTGTTCGACGAGCGTGTATCCGATTGCCTGTGTCCGGTGTGTGACAGAAAACGAACGAATATCGTATTCCTCGTGTGTAATCACTGTCTCCCCGGCATCAACTTGCCTGATATGCAACGGATAGGATGGGTCTGTTCCGCCGACCGACGTGAGTTGTTCTAGCTCGTGGCGCGTCCCTGCTGGCGCATGAATCGTCAGTGGGTGCTCTCGCTCGTTGAACTCGAACGTCTGCAATAACCCCGGTAATCCGAGAACATGGTCGCCATGGAGATGTGTGATAAAGATATGATGAATATCGAAGCCGGAGTTATACCGCATCATCTGTCGCTGTGTTCCTTCAGCACAATCAAACAAAAACCGGTCTCCTTCACGCTCAATCACGAGCGCGCTGGGATTGCGTTGGCTCGTCGGAATCGCCCCACTTGTCCCGAGGAACGTGACCTTCATCGTGTGGTACTCTGAAAGTGCGCAGGTTTACGCGTGTCGACTTTCGAGAACAGCCAGATATCCACCCGACTATCCTGGCGAACTCTTGCCGTCGGTCTCAGAGCTGTCCTCGCCACGAGAGCCGACATTCGAAAGCTCCGTTTGCTCCGGTGGCTGTGCCCGTTCACCATCCGGGATTGCACGCATGCGTTTGGAATTAATCGTTTCGAGCGTGGCTGCGAGAATGCCGATGACGATAGGGCCGACAAACAGACCGACAAAGCCGAAGGTGAAGATACCGCCAAAGACTCCTGCGAGAATGACACCAGGGTTGAGCCTCGCTTCGCGGTCAATCACCAGCGGGCGTGCGTAGTAATCAATCATACTCACGACAGAAATTCCGTAGGCAAAGAGAAAGACACCGGCAACTGTGTCGCCAATGACGACCAGATAGACTGCTGCAGGTGCCCAGATGAGAAATGCACCGATAAGTGGGAGGAATGCCAGTACCGCCATAACCACGGTCCAGAAGACGACGCTCGGTATCCCGGCAATCCAGAGCCCAACACCGGCAATCAGTGCCTGAACGAGGGCGGCGAAGGTATGGCCGATGACAGAGCCCCACATCGTCTGGTTGACCTTCCGAAAGAGCCGTTGCGTGTCTGCAGGGTCAAGCGGACTTAACTCTTCGAGCCAGGCGACAAACGCCTCCCCGTCTCTGAGCAGGTAAAACACCAGAAAGAGGACGAGTGCAATCCCGATGAAAAATTGGAGTGCCGTCGAGATGATGCCGGTGACGCCGCCAAACATCAACTCGACAACGCCTTCTGCGGTATCAGTAAGAAGGGTCACAAGTTCAATTTCCGCCCCAGTGAGCTCCTCGACCCGCTCTTCGATGATGTCGACCTGCAACATCAAGTCCCCTTCGGCAACCGCCTGCAGGTCCTGTGCAAACACCCAGAAGATGTAAATGAACGGGACAACGATGGCGACTATTGCTGCTGCAATCAGGACGATTGCACTCGCAAACGACCCCACGTATGGCCGAATACGAACATGAATCGGATAGAGTACGTAGGCAAGAATAACGGAAAGAAGGATGTACTGGAGGACTGGGAGGACGATAAACAGGGTTAGAAAGCTAATAATTGCAAGAATCAATAGCAAAAACTTGGTATCGTTATTCATTGAGGACACGTAATGTTAGCATTCATTGGACGCGTCTGGTATTAGCTTTGTTGTGAATACGTTCATTCAGGCGAAGGTAGTTCGAACTCGATTCGTTCGGTGTCTTTCCCTTTCGAGATACTGTCTGTAATCGTGAGTGT
Organism: Halobacteriaceae archaeon Tc-Br11_E2g27; assembly: GCA_001564135.1. Classification (GTDB taxonomy): domain Archaea; phylum Halobacteriota; class Halobacteria; order Halobacteriales; family Haloarculaceae; genus Halovenus. The sequence goes on from LKNH01000046.1 coordinate 1,811, forward strand.
CCCAATCTCATTGAGGTGCTCAACGTGCGTACCACCGCATGGACACATATCAAACTCAGCTATCTCGACGACACGAAGCGGGTCAACCGAATCAGGAATCAAGTGCAGCAGGGCTCTTCCCTCATCAACCTCTTTCTCAACTGCCTTGCGCGGACGGTTTTCTTTGATAACGCTTTTGTCTGTCTCGATGGCCTCGTTCGAAAGTTGTTCGATACGCTCAATATCAGCTTCATCGAACTCAACTGGCTCGAAATCAATCCGTGAGCGGGATTCGTGAATCTGATTTCCGGCAGTCGTCGCACCGTACTCATCAAGAACCACTCGCGAGACGACATGTTGGGCAGTGTGCATCCTGGCGAGCCGTTTTCGGCGCTCAGCATCAATCTGTGCAGACACCGCAGTCCCCGCTGACGGAAGCTCCCCCGAGAGGTCGCCAATGACATGATGGACATCGCCGTGGTCTTTTCGAACGTCAATAATCTCTGCCTCACCGCTATCCCACGAGATACTGCCATGGTCGGCTGGCTGTCCACCACCCTCAGGATAAAAATAGGTCCCATCGAGAACGAGATACTCATCGGTCGCTTCCTCGATACTCGCTTCAAAGGAGTAGGTCGTATCGTCATCCGGAAGATACAGCAACTCGGTCATGGAAGTGGATACGAAAGGGAGATATATAGTAATTGATAACACGAGTCCAATCACCCATAGCAAAGTCCAAGCAAATTCCGGTTTACCGCGTCTGTGATATCGGTCTCGAAATGTTTTAAAGGAGGCGTCTGATATGTTTGGGCAACAATGGCCATCAAACCCGCCTACGTCAAAAAGACAGGTCGAATCCTCATGGAGAAATATCCGAATGCGTTCGGCCCGGATTTCGAACATAACAAAGAACGCGTCGAGGAACTCACCAACATCGAATCGAAGGGTGTCCGCAACCGTATCGCTGGCTACGTCACCCGAAAGCAGCGCTCACAGCAGCAGGTTGCATAACTGATTCTCATACCGGTCGACGGGACACACGCCCGTGACACAAATCCAAGCAGTGACAACGCCGTCGGGAGAACGTGTCGGCGACACGCGACCGGCGGCTTTTTTGTCCCTCCCACATAGGAGTTAGACAATGGCTGTCGATATCGATCTCGTGCTCGCTGCGCTTGATGGAAGTGACGAAGCAGCGACCGCCGCCGAGTATGCCGTCGCCCTCGCAGACCGCTACGGTGCGGATGTTCACCTGTTACACGTGGTCGAACAGCGTGTGATGCAGGGGTTAGAAACCGGTGACGTCACACCGGAAACGGTCGCCGAACACCAACAATCAGTTACCGAGACTGCAAACCAGAACCTCCCTGATACTGTGTCCTGTACGGCATCGACGGTCGTTGGCTTCTCTACCGACCGCCTCGGGCAAACCCCCGGCAGCGTCACACTCGATGTGGCAGAGGACCTCGATGCAGATTTGATTGTGGTTCCCCGGCAAACACCTGGGACATCCGCAGACGGCGTCATCGGCAAAGCAGCACTGTATATCCTTGAGTACGCAAGCCAACCAGTGTTGTCCGTATAGTCACTCCGCCCCAAGGCGGACGGTCATCTGTCTCTCGAAGCTCGTATCATCCATTCGTTCAAATCCAATTTTTTCATAGACGGCAATCGCGGGTTTGTTCCACCGCTCAACCGAGAGCCAGACACGGTTGATTCCCTGAGACTGTCCCTCACCAAGCGCCGTTCGGAGTAATTCGGTCCCGATACCAGCGTTCTGGTGGGACTGAATGACGAAGATTGCGAGTTCGTAACTTCCGTCATCATCGGCGACAAGCATTGCATGGCCCACTGCCTCGTCACCATCCCAGGCGATGACATTGAGCGATTTGTCCTCCGTGACGATGTTCAACCACTTACGGATAGGTTCCTCACCGCTCGGCGGAATCCCCTGTGCACGGTCCTGAGAGTCGAATTTGAGATACATCTCGACCAGCGGTTCAATACATTCGTCAGTGGCCTGCTTGATCTCTATTGACCGGCCATCCCCATCGGTAAAGGTTACCGGCGGGGCCGGAAGGTCATCGAGTGGCTCGTCTGGATAGCGTAGCGTCATCGGACTAGCGTCACCGTTGTCTGTGCGTTCAGCAGTACAAACTCGATTGTATTTGAGAGATTGATTTTCCCGAGCGGGCTCCGTTGTCCACCGGGCAGCACAATCTGGTCGTATCCCTCTCGTTCTGCCAGTTCGATGAGTTGGCTGCCTGGTTCCTCTTCGAGCCAGATAACATCGACATCTATATCATATGCTGACAGTTCCTCCGAGACAAGCGATTCAATTTCGTCAAGTGCGGTCTGTCCGTCGCTGTAAAGCGCAACGGTCACGTCACCACCGAGTTGCTGGGCGCGTTCGATGCTCTCTCCGAGCGCCCGGAGCCCGTAGTCGCTCCCGTCTACGCCAACAATGAGTTGCATATTCACTGTATCGGGCCCAGTATTAAAAGGCCAACGCAGACTGCCTCACTCACCTGAGAAGTGCACGAAGCGATTCGGTATCGGCAGTGTTCAGTATATCATCAGCTGTTGCCCATCCGCGACGGGCCGTGTGCACGCCGAACCGCATGTGGTCGAAGCCTGTCGGCGCGTGTGCATCGGTGTTGATAACAATCTGTGCCCCCTGCTCGATTGCCTGTTTGACCGGGTGTCCTGAGAGGTCGAGCCGACGTGGGTGGGCGTTAATTTCGAGTGCAGTGTCGTGCTCCGCTGCGGTTGTGGCCAGTTTCGCTATATCGAGGTTCATCCCCGCGCGCTGGTTCAGCCGCCGACCAGTCGGGTGAGCGATGAAATCGACTTCAGAGTGACGCGCTGCGGTACAGAGCCGTTCTGTTCCGTCCCCATCAAGGCCGCTGTGAGGAGCTGCAATTACGACATCAAGTTCCGCTAGGACATCATCACTCACCGAGACCGAACCGTCCTCGTGAATATTCGCTTCGATACCGGCAAGGACGGTGATATCGCTCTCTGCATCAACGGCCCGAATTGCCTCGAGTTGCTCGCGGATGTCAGCATCATCAAGACCGACGCCCGAGAGGATACCGGGGCCCGACGCGTGGTCAGTGATTGCAAGGTACTCATACCCGTGCTGTCTCGCGGCATCGACCATCTCGGTAATCGAATTGGCCCCGTCAGACCACGTTGTATGAGTATGCAAATCACCCAGAATATCGGCTGGTTCAACCAACGCAGGGAGGTCATCGGCTGCAGCAGCCGCCAACTCACCACGGTTTTCACGAAGTTCCGGTGGAACCCACGAGAGTCCAACAGCGTCATACACATCCTGTTCGGTCTCGCCAGCAACGCGTTCGCCAATCCGCTGGTCCTCCTCAGGGTCAGAGACGTTCGATACGTCAAAGACACCATACTCATTGACTTTCAACTCGCGGTCAAGTGCCCGATTGCGGACAGCGACATTGTGGTTTTTACTGCCGGTGAAATACTGGAGCGCGGCACCGAACTCGGCTGGGTCGACAACACGCAGGTCAATCTGGATGTCGTCGGCCCGAATCGTTGCCTTGCTCGTCCCGGCTGAAAGGATGCGGTCACACTCGTTCCAGTCGGTAAAAGCCTGAATGACAGTTTCGCCGTCCGTCGAGCCAACGAGCACGTCGACATCACCAATCGTTGGCTTCCACCGGCGAATCGAGCCAGCAAGCGCAATTTGTTCAACAGCCGAAATACCCTCAAGGTATGTGCAGACAGCCTCGCCGTACGGTCGGGCCATGCCCAGCAGTTCTCGCTGGTGTGCTTCACGCGCAAACGGGATTCCATCCAGAATATTTGTTTCAGTTTTTTCGCCAAACCCGGAAAGCTCTCGAATCTCACCAGCTTCAGCAGCCTCTTCGAGGTCATCAAGCGTTTCGACCTCAAGCTCCTCATAGAGCCGTCCAACGGTTTTTGGGCCGACTCCTTCGACACCCGTGAGCGCCTCCATCTCGACCGGCAGTTCCTCGCGCAATGTTTCGAGTTCCGCAATCGCCCCGGTTTCAACATACTCCACAATCTTTGCGGAGATAGCATCGCCGACTGCTTCAATCTCTGCGACAGCATCCTCGCCTTCTGTGGCGAGTCCGTCAATCGCAGCAGTGTGGTCGCGAACGTTCTCCGCCGCGCGCCGATACGCACGGGGTTTGTACTCAACACCTTTCGCTTCGAGCAAATCCGCAAAGGCTTCAAGCTCTCTGGCAATTTCGTCGTTCCTGCTCATCTTGGGCCACCTCGTGAGTTGACTTTTCCACCGTCAGCGTTGTCATCTCCCAGCGCCTGTTTGAGAAACGACATCCAGCGTTTTCGGTCGGCAGCTTCCTGTGCTCGCTGTTCGGCTTCGAGGTCAACCCGGCCAAGATTTTCGAGTTCGGTCAGCGCACGGTCTATACCGATGATAGACCGCGCCAACTCCTCTCCTTTCTCGAAGCTAATCTCCCCTGATTCAATCTGTTCTTTACGCTCGATACGCTCGCGGCGCAAGTTTCGCTTGGCGCGCTCGACGCGGTCTTTTTCGCCCGACGGAACCGTCTCACGGCGGCGAATCTCGAAGACGAACTGCTGTAACTCGACAGGCTCGCCTTGCACCGTAATCTGCTCCGGTATCCGTGCGCCGATGGTCGCACCCTCACGTTCGATGCGTTCCAACAGCTGTTTTCGCTGGAACTCCTTCACACAGACAGATATGTTCGTCACCCATTTCGCTTCTTCGGCTATTGGCCATCGGTTGGGGCTGGTAAAGAAGACCTGAAAGCGAAAGTTCTGTGTTATTGTTTACCACACAAGATGGTCGAAGAAAGGGCATATCCCACAGGACGTCTCAGATGCCCTCTACAGCCCCCTGTTTGGAGTGAAAGTCAACCGGCCGAATTACGCCACGAAAGGAGAGAATAAAATTTATAATGGATTCTAAGCGTTCGATAAAATATTGAAGGGCGACCGTATTTTGGCAAAACGAGCCAAAACGAACTGAACTCTCACGCAGTTATATACGGGTATCTGTTGTATGGATAATTGTGATGTCCAGTTCATCAATCACCGATTTGGGAGGCCTATCAGAGCGTGTGGGAGTACGCTCACTTCGTGAGGCAGTCATCGAACCAGTAACGTGGGTTGCATTCTGGAGTGCAATTGTCCTGCCGTTTCTGTATCTCCCACTGTTGGCGACTGGACTGCAGTCACAATCTGTCCTCCTGGCGTTTCTTATCCTCGTTACACTGAACGTCATTGCCATCCTGATAGGTCACCGTCATAACTGAATTGCCCGCAAACCACCAACCGAGCCCTCCACTCGTTGCCGTTTTGCCCTCGTTTTTAAATAAGTGGAACTACAAGAAGGTGTATGGCCGCTTACGGTCGGCCGACGCTGCGAGACCTGTTCGATGAGGCGCCGACGCCGCATATCGCCCACCCGCCGGCGACGCATCACCGAGACTTCTATCTGGCTACCGATGGCTCGTTCAGAGAGTCCGGTGGTGGGCTTGGAGTCGTCATCGAAACCCGTGACGGCGAGCGAGTCGGTCGTCTTTCTGTTCCCGATGACGTCCCTGATAACAACGTCGCCGAATACCGAGCGCTGCATCTCGGATTGGATGTTCTCGCAGCACGGTCACCTTCAGATGCCCGTGTCGGCGTGCTGGTCGACCACGACCAGCTCGCTGCGAACGTCAACGCCACCTTGCTTACCGCAAGTGAACCCAGACACAGCAGACAGCATCCAGTGGCTGTTCCACAGACAACAGGTCTCCACTGGCGCGGTATCCGCGCACGACTCCATGGCTTCGGTGCCGTCCGAGCCGCTCGGATTCCGAGCGATTACAATCCCGCTCATCCGCTGGCGAACGCACCAGAGCAGTATCGCCACGTTAACGAGGAACCTGATCGCTGTCTCCTGCCCGAGAGCGGGCCGAGCGAAGAGCAGATTCCGCCGCCCTCGCGGGCCAACCGCGGAGCAAGCGACTGATTGACGGTCTGTTTTCACAAACGCAAAACGACAGTCACATTCTACAGTAAAAAGAGGGTCTCTGAAAGCGTTAGTCACCAGCGACGGGCGTTTCGTCGCCAGTAGCAGCCTCGGCGGTGAGACCGTTTTCTTCCAGCGCTTCGACGATGAGTTCCGCGACATCGACAATCTCGATGTCGTCTTCGAAGTCACCAGTCTTGCGGCCATCTTCGTACATCGTCATGCACATCGGACAGGCGACTACGAACTTTTCGACCGCTGAACCGGCATCAGTATCTTCGAGCGCTTCACGGAGGCGTTCCTCGCTTGGTTTCGGTTCCTCCTCGAAATCCATCCAGAGACCACCACCACCGCCACCACAACAGAACGAGTCTTCGTGGCTGCGCGGCATCTCGTAGAGCTCTGCACCAGTTGCGCGGATGAGTTCACGCGGTGCTTCGTACTCGTCGTTATACCGGCCAAGGTGACATGGGTCGTGGTAGGTGACCGTGTAATCGAGTTCCGTCCCGGAGAGACCAAGGGAACCATCCGAGACTAGTTCTTCGATGGCCTGTGTCCAATGGAGCACGTCGATTTCGCCGTCTGCATTCCACTCGCCATCGTAATCGAACGGCATCATCTCATCATCAGCCCACTCCTCAAAGTCGACTTCAGGATACTCGTTTTTGAACGTATTATAGGAGTGTGGGTCCGTACAGATGAGTTTCTCAAACTCACAGTCATCCCAGGTTTCGACGTGATGTCCGGCGAGTTCGAGGTACAGGAACTCCTCGCCGATGCGGCGGATATCGTTCCCATCGTATTTTTCATCCTCAAAGAGGATACCAAAGGAAACATCTGCAGCATCGAGAATCTTTGCGAGCGAGCGAGCGACCTTTTTGTTACGCTCGTCATAGCTTGGGTAATCACCGACATACCAGAGGTATTCAACCTCTTCCTCACGAGCATCAGCGATATCGAACTCAAGTTCTTCCGCCCAGTCACCGCGAGTGCGTGCTTTGTCACCGAAGGTATTGCCGTCCATCATCACGTTCTGGAAGACATCCTGGATGTTGGAGTCGACCTCTCCTTCGTCGACGAGCTGGCGGTTCATCCGGGTGAAGCTTTTGAGATGTTCGATTTCGACCGGGCAGGCATCCATACAGGCCATACAGGCCATACAGGATTCCATCGTCTCCGCGTTGATGACTGAGGAGCCGCCATCGGCGATAATCGGTTTCTCCTCCCCACCGGCTTCAAGGCTCTCACGATAGGATTTCAAATCGAGGATAACATCCCGGGGGTTGAGTGGACGGCTGGATGCGTTGGCTGGACAAACCGACGAACAGCGCCCACATTTGGTACAGGCGTCCTGGTCAAGACGGTCGCGCCAGGTGAAATCGTCAATAGATTCAGCGTTCGTCGCGTCAAGGTCCGATGGAATGCCGGGAAGTCGCGCGCCAGCTTTCTCATCGCGCGTGATAACGTTTGCATACGACGACAGCATGTGGAACGGCTTGGCGTACGGAATCCAGGCGATGAAGAAAAATGCGACAAGTGAGTGTTTCCACCAGAGAGCCCAGTGAACTGTTTCGGCTGTCGTCCCGGTCGAGGAGACACCGACGGCACCGAAAAGCGCCTCAAAACCGAGTGCAGTCGCCCAGCCGACAAAGCTCACCACCTCGAACGATGGAAAGTCGTTGACTAAAATTCGGATTCCTTCAACCAGAAAGCCACCCACACCAAGCACGAACAACGTCCAGACGAACAGGTGGTCCTCAAGGGAAGTGTGTGGGCCAAACAGCCGTTCATTCCGGACAATATACCGTCGATAGATAACCATCCCGATACCGACGACGAAAAGCAACCCAAGCGCATCAACCGCAAACTGATAGGCGATGTAGAAATCACCCTCATAGACAGTGAATCCACCAAATGTCTGGAAGCCATACTGGTCAACGGCCAGAATGGTCGTCGCAATCAACAGCGTCAAAAACCCCCAGACGATGAAAGCATGCATTAACCCAGCATACACATCGCGGTCGAACTGCTTTTCGTTCGAGAAGACGATTTTGGTCGCGCTTGCAATGCGTCCAGCAAGCCCATCAGTCCGGGCAAATTCGTCATCCGGACCCTCCGTGTAACTCTGTACACGCTTATAAGCCCCAACCGCAAACACGAGAATTGTCACGATAGCGAGCATATAAAACAGCACGTACTCTGTGCTGCCGATAGGCTCGTACGTTTCACGCGTTGGAGTGCTGTCGAGCGGTATCATTCTAGTTCCGGTCTCGGGTCGCCCGGAATTAACTCTTATGGGATTGTGACCATGTCACGTTGCAGGAAAAGAAGTAAACAAAAGTTTGATTATACCGTCTAATTCTATTTGGATGTCAACGCCCATCGGAGAAAAAGAGACGACCGAGAGTAGCTAATGATGATTGTTCGAAGAAGTAAACTCAGAAACGGTTTTTGTGTTTTTACCTGTGGGATGACACGGAGGAGACAAAAGCGAGGGAGATTTGGTCAGGGCTACGTTCCGAAAAGACAGAGAATATTACTGAAAGATATCATATATGTCAGTCGCGTTCATGTCTCACGAGTAAGACATCATAGGACTCATCGGCTGCAACCGGGCTTCCGACGCTACTCACGCTCGTGACGATACGTCCAGCGTTCTCGCTTCCGATTACAACGAGGGTCGCATCCTTCGTCCTTGCATACCGTCGGATGCAGTTTGCGATGACGCCAGAGGGCGCATACCGGTTGACGACATCGTATGCGAAGGTGGCTTCGGGGGTGGCTGTTTCAACCTGCTCTGCAATTTGGCTAACGACTCTCTCCGGGTCAAACCGCTCACCGGCGTCCAGCCAACCGCGCTCGCGGGCGTATTCGGTGTTTCCGTCCGGAACGACTGTGAACGCGTGGACGGAGCTGCCAAAGGCTGACTGAATGTCCGTCGCGCGCTCAAGTGCGGCAACGGAAAGAGCAGACCCGTCAAATGGAACAACGACGGTCATCAGCGGCCCCCGTCACTGCTCCAGGACAGTTGTGCGCTGGGTAACTGGGTCAAGATAGAGGATATAATCGTGTCCATCACGCTCACCTGTCCCCACCCAGACGTTGTTCTGTCTCTCAACAGCAGTTAGATTGGCCTCCTCGTCTGCCGACGCGAGTGCGCGAGCAAGCAAATCCTCCGCATGGTCTGCATTTTCCACAGTAACGTCCGTACTCGGCAACCGAACAGTCATAACTGGACAGTGGGCATGGCGCACAAGCCGTTCAGCGACGCTGCCAAGGACCCGTCGACGAACACCAGTGCGACCGTGCGTTCCCGCAACGATAACGCTGGCGTCGATTTCGTCTGCATACTCGATTATCGTCTCCGCTGGTTCACCCTCGCGGATATCGGTGACGAGATTGACGTCGTGGCTTTCGGCCATCCGTTCAACCATCTCGATACCCGTCTTCCCTCGGCTTTTGAGTTCATCGATACGACCACCCGATTCGCTCAACAGTGATTTGACATCCGCATCGACAACATGGAGCGTGTGAACTGTCGCGTCGTACTGCTTTGCCAGGTTAAGCGCCTGTAGCGCGACGTGTGCACTCCCCGTGCTTCCGTCGGTCGGATGGAGAATTCGTTCGTACATACTTGGTGTTCGATTCCTTACCTTATCAGTATCCCGGAGATTCCTCGAGTTCGAGAAGGAAACCCAATGATGTGAAAGGAACACACGACACCGAAGACTCCGACAGGAAGCAACGACTTTACCGAGTGACATGCAAGGAAGCGTATGAACGCTCGAAACCCCTCCGATTCGGGGTGGTTCGTAGACGGACTGGACCGCGAACGGGCGGTCGAGCGCGTACAAACGGGGACGGCGATGTCACCACATGACTGGCCCTCGATAGCCGTTGAATCGGAGGTTGTGCCGGATAGAGACGAGTATTATGAGTCCCTCCATGAGATAACGTGTGCCGCCGCTCGCGAGGCCGTTGAGGAACATGAGCGCGCTGACGACCAGCAACTCATTCACCTCGTCCGAGCGCTCGATGACTGCCAGCGGACTGCAAACGAACTCACAGAGCGGGTCGGCGAATGGGCAGGGAGCCACGATGCAACTGCGCGCATGGAGACAGCATATCTCCGGGAGCTCGCTGAAAGAGATGCCGATGGACTGGTTGAACGGCGGCTTATATCACTGGCAAAGCGAGTTGTCGAGCTAGAAACCGAAGCTGACGAGCTTGAGACTGCCCTCGAACGAGCGACGCCCGAGGTGGCACCGAACCTGAGCGAACTGGCTGGTCCACTGCTCGCGGCACGATTGATTGCGCTGGCTGGCGGTCTCGACTCGCTCGCAAAGAAACCGTCCGGAACGTTACAGGTGCTTGGCGCAGAGGATGCACTGTTTGCCCATCTGAAAGGAAATGCTTCGCCGCCAAAACATGGTATTATCTACACGCACGACGCAATCCGGGGTATGCCACGAGAACAGCGTGGCTCTGCTGCGCGAGCGCTGGCTGGGAAGCTGACTATCGCCGCTCGTATCGATTATTACAGCGGCGAGTTGCGGCCGGAACTGGCTGAAGAACTTGATGACCGCATCGAGCGCATCCGTGCGCGTGATTCTCAATGACTCTCCCGACCGGTGTAGAGCGCCATTCCTTCGAAGGTGAGA
>LKNH01000047.1 GCA_001564135.1 Halobacteriaceae archaeon Tc-Br11_E2g27
AATGTGAACACTGCGGTGAGATGGTCTCGATTGCGCTGTTGACCGACCCGGAATGTCCGCATTGTGAAGCAGCCGTTGGGAACGTTGAACCAGCGAGTGGCTGGTTCGGAAAACCTGTCCTTCGCGGTGCTGCACAGCTTGAATCGGGAGAAGAAAAATGACAGAAGACACCGACAAGGACGACAGAGATGACCCCTTCGAAGCGATGGAGCACACAGGGTCGCCACCCGACGGTGACCCGTTCTCAGAGTTAGCTGAGAGCTACGATGGCAGTGATGAAGGGAACAAGGCGGATGCGGGGTTCACTGCTGGTGACCCGTTCGTTGACTCATCACTGAACACGAGTGAAAATGACGAGACAGAGACTGTTGACGGGGAAGAAACCTCGGATGAGCCGGTATTTCACCCGTCACCCTCCGAGCAGGACCACACAGCTCCCACTGGCGACACGGACCTCTTCATGGACTCAGTTTCGCGCAGCGGAGACCCATTTGAGTCAGGAGAAGGCTTGTTTGAATCCACCGATATCGAGACAGTCGACCCTGATAGTATCTGGCGGGAACTGAGCAGTGTGCAGTCGGAGGATTCCGGGAGACAGCGGGTCCGAACGTATGCTGATGTTTCGAAACACGCATTTTGCGAACAGTGTGAACACTTCTCGAAGCCGCCCGATGTTTCCTGCAATCATGATGGGACTGAGATTGTCGAATTCCGTGACATGGAGACAGTTCGACTGATTGATTGTCCCATTGTCGCGGAACGGAAGGCCCTCGAAGCTGACGCTACCATGCAGGAATACAAATCGCAGTAGGCGTCTGGGCGGAAAGATTCATTTTTCTCGGTCATCGACCAACAGGTAGTATGCAATTCTGTGATGACTGCGGGTCGATGATGCGAAAACGAAACGGCGTGATGGTGTGTGATGGGTGTGGCGAGACTGCCGAACAGACCGTCGATAGTGAGGAGTTCATCAGCACCGAAGAGCAATCCGGCGACGAACTCATCGAGACCTCCGAGGAGGCTAACTTCGAGGGAAAACCAACCGCGAAAGACGTTCGTTGTGATGAGTGTGGCCATACCGAGGCGTGGTATACTATCAAACAAACCGCGTCAGCGGATGAACCTCCCACCAGATTTTTTAAATGCAAAGAGTGTGGATATCGGTGGCGTGAGTACAACTGATTTTCCCCGTCTGTGCCCGAATTTGTTATGTCATCTTTCGGCGTGTCGTCCCCTAGCATAGGCCCGCGCCGTTCGAAAGCACTTTAGGTTACGGTAAGCCACAATGGTATACAGTCTGTGCGGGGTTGATGACGCTCCCAGCCATCACAGGATATCTACGCCGTCTTTCGACGGCGGCCGCGAACCGGTCGTGGCGGCGGGGGAGTGCGAGCCCGCGCACAGGAGGTGACCACATCCATGCCAGTATACGTTGATTTCGACGTTCCTGCGGACCTCGAAGACGATGCCCTTGAGGCACTTGAGGTAGCGCGGGACACAGGAAGTGTAAAGAAAGGAACAAATGAAGCAACCAAAGCCATCGAGCGCGGCAACGCCGAACTCGTTTTTGTGGCCGAGGATGTCCAGCCGGAGGAGGTCGTGATGCACCTTCCCGAACTTGCAGACGAGAAAGGAATTCCATTCATTTTCGTCGGCACGCAGGATGACCTCGGACGCGCATCCGGACTCGAAGTTGGCAGCGCAGCCGCCGCCGTTATCGACGCCGGCGAGGCAGCAGGCGATGTCGAGGATATCGCCGAGAAAGTCGAGGAACTTCGGTGAGGTGAACACGGATGAGTGCAGAGCAATCCGAAGGCGACGGCTCCACACCGGCGGAGGTTATCGAAATCGTGGGCAAAACCGGAATGCACGGCGAGGCCATGCAGGTCAAATGCCGCATCCGGGAGGGCTCAAACAAGGGACGAATCATCACCCGAAACGTCCTTGGCCCGGTCCGCGAAGGCGATGTCCTCCAGCTCCGCGAAACAGCACGCGAAGCTGACACCATCGGAGGCCAATAATGGTTTCAAAACGTACGTGCGATTACACCGGCGAAGAGATCGAACCCGGAACGGGCAAAATGTTTGTCCGAACCGACGGCACCGTCCTCTGGTTCAAAGACTCCAAAGCCGAGAAAAATTACATGCTCGGCCGTGAGTCGCGCGACCTCGAATGGATTGGCTACGAGGAAACTGAAGAGGCAGAGGAAACTGAAGAGGCAGAGGAAGGCGACGAAGAAGCTGAGGAAGAAGCAGCTTCCGAAGAAGCCGACGGAGAAGACAACGAATCTGAGGCGGAAGAAGACGCCGAAGAGGAATCCGAAGAGGCTGAAGCATGAGCGAGCGAACGTTCGTCATGGTCAAGCCGGATGGCGTCCAGCGGGGTCTTATCGGCGAGATTATCTCGCGGTTTGAAACCCGTGGACTGAAACTTGCTGGTGCGAAGTTCATGCAGATTGACGAGGACCTCGCACACGAACACTACGGCGAGCACGAGGACAAACCGTTTTTCGACGACCTTGTCGAGTTTATCACTGCTGGTCCAGTGATGGCGATGGTCTGGGAAGGACAGGACGCAACGCGCCAGGTCCGCCGGATGATGGGCGAGACTGACCCAGCGGATTCCGCACCAGGGACCATCCGAGGCGATTTCGGTCTCGACCTCGGTCGAAACGTCATTCACGGCTCCGACCACGAAGACGAAGGTGCGAACGAACGCGAAATTGCGCTATTCTTTGACGAAGACGAACTGGTCGATTACGACCGAATCGACGCCGAGTGGCTCTACGAATAACGGACCACTTCGCTTCATCCCCTCAATTTTTCACTATCTTTGAGTCGCTTCACTCTAACCAATCAACGAAGGTTCCCTCGATGAGGGTCTCTCGCTGGGTGTCGATATACGCCGACTGCATGGCCCAGATTGCCTCTCCAAGCGGGGCCCCATCCGCTATCTCCTCTTTGACGTACTCAATTTTCCAACTCGCGGGTGTCGTCTTGCGGTCAAGTCGCTCTCTCAGCGGACGGATATACCGACGGGCTTCGTCCGTACTCAACCCGCGCAGTTCGAGGCCGTCTCTGGCGAACTCGAACAGTTCGTGCCCAATCGCGTCGATATCCTGTGTCTCGGTTCCGTCGGCAGTAATCCATTCGATATCGGCATCGAGTCCATCCTCGACCGCTCGGTAGAAGTTTATTTTTGCGTCTTCCCAGGGGAGCGTTCGAAGTGGATGCTCGCGTCGCGGGAGACTCTCCATCAGTCCGGCGAAGACGGCCTCGAATGCGACACAATCGAGAATTGTCGGCTGGCCTGGCAGCGGTCGGAACTCGATTCGTGCGTTCGCCGATGACTGTGACGGCCCATCGAAGACAGGCCGAATCCACCGCCAGTAGCTCCCGTGTTTGTGTCTAAAGTGTGCAAACTCGTCATCAAACCGATTTCCGACGGAGACTTCCATCGGGACGATGCAGGTATCGGCGGCAATGTCGTCAATAGCATCGTCAACGGTCTCAAAATCAGGTGGGAAACATACTTTCGGTGGTTCAGGCGCGTCTTCCGGCGGGTTCAGCACCGACTCGAAGATGTGGATTCGGTTCTCGACGTGGGACTCGGCAACAATTTGGGAATCCGGAACGGCATCGTACAGATCCGGTGGGAAAAATGGGGAGTTTGCGCCGAGTGCAAGTAACGGGGCCGCAACACGCAGTGCATAGTTGAAATATACTGGTAGGTCGGGGGCGTGTGGTACCTGATAATGTGGTTGAATTGATGTAATGAGGCTTTCTGGCATTACAGTCTCTGATTCCAGCGTCACGTTCGGAGCTTCGATTCGCTGAGCGGATGGATACTCCGTATTTGCCATCGCGTGATATCTGACCGCATCGCTCATGTTCGTCGCTATCGTAACGCCATCCTGTTCGACGCTATCTAGCAGATAGCTGGTTGCTGTTTCGCCAACGGGGGGGACTGTCCACATTCCATCGGCGACGAGTTGAATATCTTCAGCTGCCGTTTTCTCCTGTGCAGGAGCCAGGTGAGCCTGCAGTTCTTTTTCTTGTGCCTCCAGTCCGTAGGTTGTCAACGGTTGTGGTGCCGTCTGCATCTCAGCGTTGTGCAGTCCAAGTTCCTTCTCGAAACCGATGAGGTTCAACAGCGGGCGGGGCATCCGCGTGAGGGCATCTGTTCTGGTATCGGCCGCATAGAGTTCGAGTTCGAGTCCAACCAGAGCCTGTGAGTTATCGAAGGTTCCACTTTTTACTGCCTCTTTCAACTGTTCGGCCTCCTGTTGTGCCTCCTTCCGGAACTGCTTGGCATCCACATCGAAGGTTTGTTTGACGGCCGTCGCCAGTTCTGAACCCGACATATCAACTGGGTTTTTCGGCCAGCCCTTTTAATTCGATGTTTGCTGTGGCAGGATTGTCGCTGGGATGGGAAGGTCAGCGAGTAGCGTCTGTACGGTCGAACCCGGTGGTGTGCCCGCTCGCTCTGGGTGTCCGCTTCTCTCACCGAGCACAATTTCGTCGATATCGTGCTCGACAACCGCGTTGATGATTGCGTCTGCAGGTTCTCCGCTTTTGTGAAGGGACTCGACTGTTGGTTCTAGGAGACGAACCCGCGCCACATTTGCTGCATCTCCCGTGTCCCGTGGGTCTCTATCCGGCTCTTCGACTGTGAGAACGTACATCGTATCGTCGGCACTGACTCGGCCCTCAAGGTAGTCACATGCTGTGGCAGTCGTGTGGACAGACGCTGTTGCGACGAGAATATTCATCACCGGTCGGTTCGTCCCGGAGCACCTATCGGTTTTCGTCTCCTGTGCTCGATTATGGCCGTCGGTGGAACCTACACACTCCTCGTCCATCTTGGAGCCGATGTGTCGATAGACGTTGGCGCGCTTGGAACGCGGTCGTTTGAAACTGGCTGGTATGCCTACGTTGGCAGTGCGCTTGGTCCCGGCGGGTTCAGTCGTATCGATCGCCATCGCGAACTTGCAGCTGGTGAACGCGATGTTCGCCACTGGCATATCGACTATCTGCTTGGTCACCCCGAGACGACGCTGGAATCAACCGTCCGCACGGCTGAGTGTGACGGTGAGTGTGCGATTGCCCAACAACTCACCGAAATGTGTGAACGCAGTGCAATTGTGGATGGAACACCAATTACGCAGTTTGGCTGTACCGACTGTTCCTGTGACTCGCATCTCTTTTTCGCAAGCGATGGTGAGTCATTACATGAGTCAGTAGAGGCCGCGCATCAGCGTCTTCGATAGGTATTGGTCTCTCACTGGGCCGAGACGGTCTCGTGTTCCCGACACTCCCGGTCGAGACAGTGCTCACCTGTGGCTGTTTCAAATCGTGGAAGTCCACAGTCACAGTCGTCGTTCGTAATTCCGGTTGGGAACGAAAAGCCGGTCTCACAGTCTGGGTAGGCTTCACAGCCGAGAATCAGTCCTCCTCGACGAAGGACACGGAGAGCGCTTCCACACTCCGGACAGTCCCATTTGCGGTCGAATGCTTGTTTGACGCGCTCGTCAAGCGACTCACACTCGCGGTCGAGACAGACAATAAACGATGCCCCACGTTCGACACGCATTCGTGGGAGACCACAGTCACAAGTCTCATCGAGTACCGTTGCACCTGTCGGCAGTCTGTATCGGGATTCACAATCTGGACAGCTGATGGCTCCAGAGGACCGTGTTAATCTGCCTCCACAGGCCGGGCAGTCACCAACGGGGATGCCCGCATCGCTTGTTGGATACTGGGCATGTGCGTAAGTCTCGTGAACGGCAACTTCGAGTTTTTGTGAGCCATCCCGGGCCTCAATTCTGTCCGGCGTGACGGTGGTCATTTCTGGACGGGTTAGCCACGCAACAGGTTGGTAGCCGTCGGCATCGTGGACGAGCACTGTCTGGTCGGGCTTGACAAGAACGAGCACGTCACCGTGCTGGGTCTGTTCCCGTGTTCCCTCAAAAACAGTTGTACAGCGACCAGCGATGAGGTGTGCCGTGTTTGACATAGCCCTGACTGGTCGCGTAATCGGATATAAACGATTGGCATACTGACACTGGGAAAACGCTCATTCATCTGGCTCGAACTGCCTTGGCTTATCAGTCACTAGTACCCGCACTGCACTCGGTCTCGCAACGCCCTGAGCACCTCTCCCGCTGATAGCGGAATGAAAGATACAACAACCGACTCGACGATTTGGCATCTTCCAGTTATCAGCCTGAGCGACACGTTTGTGGTGAAAGAAATTAGGGGTTTATGCTTTACCGCACTAATTCTATTGCATGAATGACTGAAACATTATATCGGTCTATCGCCGAACAGAGCAACGACGGTATTTTCGTTGCTCGGGCTGACGAAATCGTTTATGTCAACGAGAAATTACAGGAGTGGACAGGATACAGGGAAGCAGACCTCGTAGGAGCACCGAAGACACAACTTTTCGCGCCTGGTGACGAGGACCGCGTCGAAACGTATCACAGGCAACGAATCGAGGGGAAGTCAGCACCAGCGCAGTATCGGATGTCACTCGAAACCAGCTCTGGTGATTCACTTCCTGTCGAAGTTTCTATCAGCCAAATAATGTATGAGGACGACCCTGCAGTCGTCGTCTTTTGTCGTGATTTCACGGAGAAAAAACAGCGTGAGCAGGAGCTCAGGCGCCTCAACCACCGGTTCGAGACAGTCCTGGAGACCATGTCCGCGGCGGTGTTCCTGAAAGACACCGACGGGCAGTATCTACTGATGAATCGAGCCTGCCGCGAATTGTTCGACGTGGACGAGGAAGAGATTACCGGGCTGACCGATGAGGATCTCTTCCCCGGAGACGTCGCCGAAAATGTTCGGTCAGATGACAGGAACGTTATCGAGAGCGGAGAAACAAAAGAGAAAGAAGAGATAGTCCCCACAGCGGAGGGGAAAACGGTTCGAATCACTCGTAAATCACCGGTCTACGACGACGGGGAGATTACGGCCATCTGTGGTGTCTCGACCGATATCACCGAACAGCGAGAGCGCGAAGAGGAGTTGAAGCAACTGAAAGAGCGGTTCGACCTCGCCGTCGAGGGTTCTAACCTGGGCGTCTGGGACTGGGATATGACCACTGACGAAGTGGAATTCAACGAGCAGTGGACGGAGATGCTCGGCCACTCTCTCGAGGAAATCGACTCCCACCTGGAGGAGTGGGAAAAACGCGTCCATCCCGACGATATCGAGGCCGTTGAGGGGGCGCTGAACGACCACATCGCTGGCGAGACCGAGTACTACGACACAGAACATCGGATGCGGACTGCCGACGGCGACTGGAAATGGATCCGTGATGTCGGTAAAGTCGCCGAGCGAGACGAGAACGGCGACCCCGTCCGGGCCGTCGGCATCCACCTCGACATCGACGACCGGAAAACATCCGAGCGGCAGCTAGCAGAGCAACGGGAGATGTTCACCCAGGGCCCCGCCGTCGTGTTCAAATGGCGGGAAGCGGAGGGCTGGCCGGTCGAACACGTCTCCGAGAACGTCGAAGCGGTGCTGGGTTACACCCCATCAGAGCTACAGTCGGGGACAGTGGCCTACGCCGACATCATTCACGAGGAGGACCGCGAGCGCGTGTTCCAGGAGGTCGACGAGAACAGTACCGAGGGAACCGAACAGTTCAGTCACGAACCCTACCGGGTCGTCAGTGCCGATGGAACCATCCGATGGGTGCTCGATTACACCAGAAACATCTGGCAGGACGCCGAGATTACCCACCGCCTGGGCTATCTCGTCGACATTACGGAACAGCGACAGAGCGAGATCTACCTCCAGAAAGCTCAGGAAGTCGCCGATATCGGCTGGTGGCGAAAGGAAATTCACTCGGACCAGATTTACTGGTCCGAACCGATATACGAGATGTGGGGAGCGGATGGCGAAATCGGTTATCTCGACCACAAAACGTTCCTCGAGTTTATCCATCCTGAGGACGAAGAACGGGTCGATCAGGCGTGGCAGGCCGCACTCGATGGTGACCCCTATGACGTCGAACACCGTATCATCACCGGTGACGGAGAGGTCAGGTGGATGCGACAGGTCGCTGAATTCACGCGGGATGGTGCAGGTGAACCGATTGAAGCTGTTGGCCTCGTGCAGGATATCACTCACCGCAAGGAACGCGAGCAGGAACTTGTCCGGACACGGAATCTAATCGAGCGGACCCAGGAGAACGCGTCGATTGGCTGGTGGGAGGTTGATCTGGATAAAGACCGACTCACCTGGAGTGATGAAGTCTATCGTATCCACGACCTACCCCCAGATGCCGACGTAGCATTGGAAGATGGTATCGAATTCTACCACCCGGACGATAGAGAGACAATCAGGACCGCAGTAGAGCAAGCCATAACGAACGGTGAACAGTACGACTTGGAGCTGCGAATTGTCACAGCAGAGGACAGAGTTCGATGGGTCAGAACTGTTGCTGAGCCGCAGTACAACGATGCCGATGAGCTCACCGGGATTCTGGGTATTTTCCAGGATATTACCGACCGCAAAGAGCGCGAAATGAGACTCGAAGAGACCAAGCAACGACTGTCACTTGCACTGGAGGCAACGGAAACGGGCGTCTGGGAGTGGAATTTGGAAACCGACGAACTCATCTGGACCGATTCGATGGAACAGCTGTTTGGAATCGAACCCGGTACGTTCGAGGGAACCTACGCTGCATTCGCTGAGCATGTCCACCCGGAAGATTTGCCTGCAGTGGAGGAGGAAATTGAACAGTCAGTTGCGACAGGTGACCCCTTCCAGATGGCGTATCGAATCCAGGGTGAGGACGGCACACAGCGATGGGGGGAAGCGCGCGCCGAACTCACCGAAGCGGAAGATAGTTCTCGTCAAATGATCGGCATCGTCACCGATATCACTCAACGCAAGAAGACTGAAAAGGAACTCGAAGCACGACAGGAAGAACTGAGACAGATCATCGACCTTGTGCCGGATTTGGTTTTCGCAAAAAACCGTGAGGGCGAGTATCTGCTGGCCAACGAGGCGACTGCCGAGGCGTACGGGCTGACTCCCGAAGAGGTCGAAGGCAGGAAGGAACCGGATATCATACCGAGTGTCGATGATTCTGACAATTTCCGCGCAGACGACGTAGAGGTAATCGAATCGGGCCAACCAAAGATGATTCCCGAGGAGGAACTGACCACTGCCGACGGCGAGACGCGCATTTTTCAGACGACGAAGATTCCGTATCAGGTCCCAGGCAGCGGCTCGGATGCGGTACTCGGTTATTCCCGCGACGTGACCGAACTCAAAGAGTACGAGCAATTGCTCGAAACACAGCGGGATAATCTCGACGTGCTCAATAAGATCGTTCGTCACGACGTTCGAAACAAACTACAACTGGTCAAACTGTATTCAGAGAATCTCGATTCGTACGTGGAGGAGAACGGCAAAGAGTACCTCGAACACGTTCGTGCTGCGACAGAGGACGCCATCGACATTACAGAGGATGCGAAAGACGTTACAGAAGTTATGATGCGGGTTGAGGCAGCGTTGGACGCCGTCGACCTCCGTGCCCCACTCGTCAACGAGGTCCAGAAGGCGGTAACAAACTTTGAAGACGCAGAAGTCACGCTCGAGGGCTCGATTCCAACAGTCCATGTTCGGGCCGATAAGATGCTCGAATCGGTGTTCCGGAACCTGATTCAAAATGCGATCCGACACAACGACAAGCCCGTCCCCGAAGTAGTCGTGTCCGTCGAGGAAAACGACGAGGACGTGGAGATTCGCTTTGCTGATAACGGTCCCGGAATTCCTGACCCACAAAAACGGGAGATATTCGAAGAGGGGGCGAAGGGGCTGAAAAGTGACGGCACTGGCCTAGGACTCTATCTCGTACAGACGCTCGTCGACCGGTATGGCGGCGATATTTGGGTCGAAGACAACGAGCCAGACGGTGCGGAATTCGTCCTTTCACTGTCGAAGGAAACCACAGGTATGTCCGAGAGCTGGCTCTGAGCGTCGTAGGAGAAGAACTCGATATCTTTCTTTCACTCACTGAGTTGCCCGGTCAAGGTAACGATACAAACTGCAGCCGGTGGAATATGGAGAACGGCCAAGATGGTCGCTGCTCCGACAGTTGCCGCTTCATCGAACGCAAGCAATGCACCATCCGGAATGAACGACAGCAGCAGGACGACAATCGCTACGCGAACAAACGTTTTGTCGGGCGTTTCCGACCAGCGATGAAGTAACCCATAGACAACTGTCGCCCCGATAACACCCACTGTCGTCCAGATCGTGACAGGCAGATATGCAAGATGTTCGTACGACGCAACTAGTTCTAGTTGCAGAACGACCGTGAGCAACACGTAGTTGATGAGCAACGAGAGCACGAGCGCAACACCGCCCCGCTTGCCAAGGGTGGGCCAGTCAACCGATGATCTTGTCACAGCCATGAATTATAGCTCTCTTTGGGTCCTGTCATGATAGTGGTGGCGTTTTGTTGAGCAGTAGCCCCTCAGTTTAGTTCACCCACCGACCGGGTATCAATAAGTTATCATTTGCTATATTCCGCGGTTGCTCAAATGATTCACCACGAAAGAACTGCAACTTCCCAGGACCCACTGATGATACTTCGAGAGGAAGTTCTTTAGCTACTCCCGGGGAACTCTACCACGAAATGGGTTACCGAGAGCTAGTCGAATACATCCGTGCTCGGGAAAAGGAGTTGGTCGTGTTCAACGCACCGGAGGCGAGTTCGCTCGAGCGTCAGCTCGGCGAGTTTTTCGAG
This sequence comes from Halobacteriaceae archaeon Tc-Br11_E2g27, assembly GCA_001564135.1. Lineage (GTDB taxonomy): Archaea > Halobacteriota > Halobacteria > Halobacteriales > Haloarculaceae > Halovenus. The sequence goes on from LKNH01000047.1 coordinate 10,774, forward strand.
ACACAGAATGTCAGGATATATGCAGAGGAAACGGCCGCTAGTGGGCCCGAAGTGGCCGTTCTCAGTATCGGCGAGAGAGTCCTTGCGGTCGTTTCGCTATCGATACTCGAAGAACTGCTCGCGGATGTCCCGACCGGGAGCGACGATATCGGGTTTGCCGACAAGCGATACGAAGACGTCCTTACCCACCTGAAAGAGACGACGTTCACGTCGACGGAACCGCAACAGTTGCTGTACGCATCCCGTGAAATCGAGGACCGGGCACGACGGGTCGGGACAGGGACCATCCATGCCGGTTTCCAGAAACTTTCTACGGTGGCCACACAGGAACCCATCTACAGTGACCTCGCCTCTCGCGGCGTAACAGTACATGCATACGGTGTCCCCGACGTTCCGGCACCAAATCTTGGCGACGGACAGGTCCATCCGATCGACTCTGAGGAACTCGCCAGGGCGTGGTTCGTCGTCTTCGACGGTGGTGGTGAAACGCGCCAGAAAAGTGCACTCCTCGCCTACAAACAAGCCGAAAACAATTTCTATGGCATCTGGAGCTACGATCCGCGGATTGTCGACCGCGCCCAAGAGTATCTCGAACAGAAACAAAGGGAGTCTCTGGGAACCGTCGACGGACACCATAGATAGGTCTCGGTCGAGTCCGACTGTGCCGAGAACCCGTTATTACGGTCGGCGGCATCCGTACTAGATTTGCAGCGCACCGTCTCCAGTAAAATATCGACCGTTCAGTCGACCGGTATAGCAAGAAGTAACTATTTTAGGCTCTGGTGAATCGCATGGCTGCGTAGGATTCAATCGGTAGAACAAGGGCGTTGAAGACAGGGACACCTGATCTTCCATATCAACGCTCTCCCGGTCACTGAGAAAGTGGTGATATTACAGAATGCTGTTGGTGGTCGAGGCGAAACTCCCGCCCCGACAGCGGGTGGCAGTTTCGCCGACTATGCCGTCGTTTCCTTGCACTGTCTCCGCATTTACCTTGGCCAATCCTACCGCACCGCGTTGGATTGTCTCAGCGAGATGCCACAAATTCTTGCCCAGATAGGCCTTGAACCGGACGAATTGCCGCATCATTCAACGTTAGTCAAGTGGTTTGATAAAATCACTATAGCGGTCTAGCGACGTAGCTATCGATTCAACGTATTTCGACCGCTAGAACGCTAGTGACTACTATTGCCGTCGAACAAACTACCGTGTCCAGACGCTCAAAACAACCGCCCTGGTGGACACAGCCTCACAAGCTGTGCTTGACGTGCATTGTACAACCGAGAAACACCATGACTCACAAATCGGCTGGCAGGTCGCCCTGCGCAATGCAGGCGACCTGCACAGCCTTGCCGCTGACAAGGGCTACGACTGGAAACGATTACGAGAGAAATTACGCGAAGAAGGTGTGAGGCCGTTGATTATTCGTCTTCACTTTAGCTGAGAACCGAGAGACAGCAGTCACTCATCGGCGGTGATTTGTGAAAGGAATGAGGAGACTGCTGTGTGCACCAGAAAGCCTCCTCACGTCGAATAGAGCGTCGCCTTACTAGCCTCTTTCCCTCTGTGATGTTGGAAGACCACGCCGAGGAGGTCGGCGTGGTCGAACGCAACCGGAAGTTGCAGATGCCTGCAC
>LKNH01000048.1 GCA_001564135.1 Halobacteriaceae archaeon Tc-Br11_E2g27
AATCGTCACACCAGGTCCGAAAACGAGCGACGCGATTGCCCCTGCTTTCGTTGCTCCATCCCAGTACACCCCGAGGAAAATCGGCGCGGTTGTGGTAGCAAAGCCGACGACAGCGAACTCTATCAGTGGGAAAATTCCGGCTGGTTGGACGAGTGTCAGGGCCACGGCAAGCACGATAAGGAGGAAGACCAGTAACTGCGTTGCTCGTACTTCTTCGCGGGAAGTTGCATCCGGGTTGACGAACTCCCGGTAGACATCCCGACTGAGCATCGAACTCATCGTCAGCGCAACCGAATCTGCCGTCGACATGATTGCCGCCGTTGCCCCGGCCATCACGATGCCGAATACGACCGGATGCATCAGCGTCTCGACGAGGAGCGGAATCACGTAATCCGGTTCCGGTGGCTCCGGAATGACGCCAACTGACCAGACACCGAGCACAGCGCCGAAAAAGTAGATTGGCACAGCGACCAGTGCGAATAAAAAGCCCGAATCGCGCATGATTTGTGCGTTTCCAGCGGAAAAATACCGCTGAATCGTGTGTGGGTAGCCCGGGACACCAACAGCAAACGCAAGCGCTGCGGTCATTACAAACAACGGCGTCCAGAGGTCCGCAGGGCCGACGATATCAAGCAGCCCCGGAATTTCCTGGCTTGCCGACTCCGCAATCTCCGTGCTATCGCGGACGACCATAACGTAGGCTACGACCCCGGCCAGAACCGCGAATAACACAGTCGATTGGACAGCATCAGACCAGATGACACCGCGATAGCCAGCGATATGAATATACACAATCATAAACAGCGCCATCAGTAACACAGCCACGGTGAACGGAATGCCGATAAGCGCATCGAGGGCAACACCGCCTCCAAGCAGTTGTCCAGCGAGCATTGCAAGCATGAAAATTCCCGTAACAGTCAGATAGACGACCCCAAGCAACGGGCTTTCGTAACGAACCCGGATGTACTCCGCTGGCGTGACGATATCGTGTTCAGTACCGATGCGGTACAGGGCAACCCCGACGGAGGCAAAAAAGAGTGTATAGAAAACGGCAGCTATCGCCAGAAACGAGAACGGGCCGAGGCCGACCTGTGAAGTATCGGCTCCAATGCCAAAGACAGTAAACGCACTCAGGACAGTTGCGGCGAGTGTCAACCCGAGGACGAGCGTTCCGACGCCGCGGTCAGCGAGGTAGAAATCTGCCGGCGTGTATTTGGTAAACCGTGCGGCATAGACCCCAATCAGGAAGACCAGAAACAGGTAGGTGAAAAAGACCGCCTGTGCGATTGTTACTGGCATCCTAGGTATCCTCCGTCGTTGTTGAGTACAGGCTGACAGCCACCCACGCGAGGACGAACATTACTCCAATAACGCCAAGTTGCGCCCAGAGCCACGCTGGCAAGCCGAGATAGAGTGTCGTCCAGTCCGCAAGAAGATACTGGTGACCAGCGGCGAGTGCGAGCAACGCACCAACAAGAAAGACAATTACATACCGGACCAGCGGTGGTTGCCGAATCCGGTCGAACACGGTCTCAGTCATCGTCTTATCCGTTCGTGTGGCTGACGCTCACATAACACCAGCGGTCTCGGTTTGAGCATACACGAAGAGATGTGCGGCAGTATCAATAGCCGTCGAACCGAAGCACCGGCTCCAGTTCGTCGGGTTCGATATCCTCGAATGCCTCGCGGGCAATCGTCCGGAGATGGACTTCATCCGCACCGTCCACAATGCGGAACGCACGGATGCTCTCGTAGAAATCAGCAATCGGCAGGTCCTTGCCGATTCCGTTGCCGCCACAGTACTGCAATGCGGTGTCGACGGCTTCCTGTGTGGCACGCGCTGTGAACACCTTGCTCATCGAGACTTCGAGGCGTGCCTGCTCGCCGGCGGCAATCTGCTCTGCTGCCTGCCGAACCAGCGCGCGAGCGGCCTGTAACTCCGTTTCGCGCTCGGCAATCTCAAAGCGCGCGTGTTGCTTTTCCGAAATCGTCGAACCGAACGCCTCGCGTTCGCTGATGTACGTCCGAGCTACTTTCAACGCCCGCATGGCCATCCCGGAAAAGCGCATACAGTGGGTCAATCTGGCTGGACCAAGGCGTTCTTGGACGTGCATGAATCCCGCGCCTTCTTGGCCGAGCAGGTGTTCCTCCGGAACCCGCACGTTATTATACTTAATTTCGGCGTGACCTGCTCCGTGGAGTTCGCTACCCATATGTGGCACGTCGCGAATAATCTCGACCCCATCCGCTTCCGCCGGGACGAGGAAAACAGAACAACCCTGATACGGGTGAACGTCTTCGTTGGTTCGCGCAAAGACGAGCAGGATATCGGCTCGAATGCCGTTTGTCGTCCACCATTTGTGGCCGTTGATGACCCACTCGTCCCCGTCCTTTTCGGCTGTCGTCTGTATCATCTTCGGGTCAGAGCCGGAGCCCTGCATCGGCTCAGTCATCGAAAAGCCGGAGTGAATCTCCCCCTCCACGAGCGGTTCGAGATACTCCTGTTTCTGGAGGTCAGTGCCGTGCATCTCAAGCAGATGCATGTTGCCTTCATCCGGCGCATCGACGCGCATCGCGGCAGGCCCGAGAATCGACCGTCCTGCCTGCTCGAAGGTTGGCAACAGGTCATCGAAATCAACACCCATCCCGCCGTGTTCTTCCCCAATTTGTGGCGCGTAGATATCGTACTCCCGTGCAGCCTCCTGCAGTTCCTTGATAGTCGATGCCGATGCCGTTGTCCCACCTGCAAGTTCGCGCTCGCGTGGAATGACAACTTCGTCCATCAACCGCTCTGCGCGCTCGGCGAGTTCCATCGCTCGTTCCGAGTCAGTGAACGTGAACATCTAGCTGTAGTTCGTCCCTGAATCGCATAAAACCCCAAGAAACCGACGGAAGCGACCCGATAGAGGAACGTTGGTTCAGTTTGTTCCCGTTGTTTTCAGCCCTGCGGATCGGATACCAATGATTCCCAGCAGACACAGATGCAAATGGCTTTAACGACCGGTAACCCAAGAGGTTGGTATGCCATTTGTCACTCGGCTCACCCTCAAAAGCGGGGATGGCGACCTGCTTGAATCGGTGGCAAGCGACATCAAAGAGCAGGCCGAGCGAAAGGGCGTCCAACTGAAGGGCCCACACGCGAACCCGCCAACGCGACACAGCGTCCCCCAGTACAAGGGCCATCCCGACCAGGGAACGTTCGATAGCTGGAGCTACACGGTGTACGAGCGAACCATAGAAATTATCGACCATCATGAGTTCGCTCGTGAAACAACCGCCAAATCCTATCCCGAGCGAGTTCATCTCTCCGCAGATATCGAACAGTACAATCAGGCGTGAGAGTTGTGGCCCCTCACGTATTTAGACCGACCCAAATTAAGTGAGTGAGCCCCATTATGGAGGTATGGACGTTACACAGTACGAAGACTGGTTGATATCACTCCGACGCGAGTTACACCAGCGACCCGAACCCGCCTGGCGTGAATTTTACACAACCGCCCGAATTGTCGAGGAACTCGAATCGCTGGACGTTGACGAGATTCTTATCGGGTCCGAAATACTCGCAGACGGCGAACGCGGCGAGGTACCGGATGAAGCGGAACTCGATAGCTGGCTCGAACAGGCCCGTGAGACCGGCGTGAGCGAAGAACTGCTTGAACGGCTCGCAGGCGGCTATACTGGAGCCATTGCAACGGTTGAGCGCGGCGAGGGACCAACAGTTGCACTGCGTGTCGATATCGACGGCCTGCCGCGACTGGAATCCGATGCCGCCGACCATCACCCTGCTGCGGAAGGATTCCGGTCCATCCACGAGGGCGCAATGCACGCCTGCGGCCACGATGCTCACGCGACGATTGGCCTCGGTGTCCTGCGCGCAATCCTCGATAGCGAGTTCGAGGGGACACTGAAGGTCATCTTCCAGCCGGCCGAAGAACTCATCGGCGGCGGGAAACCAATCGCCGAAAGCGGCCATCTCGATGATGTCGACGCCCTCATGGCACTTCACGTCGGACTCGACCACCCGACAGGCGAGGTCGTTGCTGGCGTCGATGGCTTTCTGGCAGTTTCACACGTCGACGTGGAGTTTGCAGGCGAACCAGCACACGCCGGCGCGGAGCCGAACGTGGGAAAAAATGCAAACCTGGCGCTGGCTACGGCCGTCCAGAATCTGTATGCGATTCCCCGACACAAAGACGGCGCGACACGTGTCAACGCCGGCGTTATCGAAGGCGGCTCGGCATCGAACATCATCGCCGAACAGGCCTCCATTCACGGCGAGATTCGCGGCGAAACAACCGAGTTGATGGAATATACAAAGGAGCGAGCGACGCAGGTAATGGAGTCGGCCGCGGAGATGCACGGCTGTGAGGCAACCGTGGAGTTCGGTGCAGAAGCGCCGAGCGCCGAAAGCGATGAGTTACTGGTTAGCCTCGTGGCCGACCTCGCCCGCGAGAGCGAGCACGTCGAGAACGTCCTGTACCGGGATGACCTCGGTGGAAGCGAGGACGCAACCTATCTGATGCAGCGCGTGCAGGACCAGGGTGGTGTCGCCTCGTATGTCGGCATCGGCACGGACCACCCAGGCGGCCACCACACCGCAACCTTCGACGTGGACGAAGAGTCGCTGGTGATTGGCGTGGACGTACTTGCGAGCGCGCTGTTGGAGCTTGCAGGCGAAGATTCGCCGCTCGACGCGGCATAGCCGGAGGTTACTCTAATTATAGCAGTTATAAAAGACGGTACGCCTTGATTACCGACTCCGTTTCAATGCGTAAAGAGTTTTGAAGGGTACCGCCGTATCGGGTGATATGACAGAGTATACGGTTGAGTTTGTCAACATGGACGCGGAGCTTACAGTCTCCGATAAAGAGACAATCTTGAGCTCCTGTCTTGACGATGGGGTCCCACAGGAGTACTCCTGCCGGGTGGGAATGTGTCTGGCCTGTTCGGCACGAATTGTCGAAGGCGAAGTGACACAGCCGGCGGCCCGCGGGCTGACCGAAGCCGAACGCGAAGAGTACGCACTAACCTGCATGGCCCGGCCACAGTCAGACCTCGTCCTTGAGACGGGCGTTTATCCGCCGAGTATCGAACAGGACTACCCAACGCCGGACGATTCAGGCAGCGATACGGCTGCTGCTGACGACTGACGCCCAGAGAGCAAGAGTTCGCAGTCAGGAATCACTCGATTCGATTGCCGCCCGTTTTTCACTCAGGTCAACCGATGCCCACGCTTCGAGTTCGTAGCTGATATCCACCAGTTCCGCGATTCGGTCGGTATCAGCCTGATTACTTGCATCGGACAGGTCGGCTTCAAGCCGCGTAATAGCAGATTTCCCCGCCTGCTCTCGGTCAACCGTTCGCGTGTCGATATCGAGGATGTGAGGTAAGTCCATGCCACCATCCGGAACGGTCGGGAACGCAACCGGCCCAGGAACGAGAACGGAGTCAGGTGGTTCATTCGTTTGCTCACCGGTTGTCTCGGCGGTAACCGCTGGTTCAAACTGGGCGACAGCATCGGTATCCACTGGAACAAGGTGATACGTGCCAATGGCATCAGTGATGGCATCCGCAAACACCTCGGGTTCGAACTCCTCGCCGCGCTTGAACGCTAGTTCGGCCAGTGCGTGTCGCAGTTCAGTCCGGGTGAGCGCCCCAAAGAGGTCAACTACGCCCGCGATGTCGTCGCCGGTTACGTCCATGCCTGTGCTCTCACGACCAACCAAGTTATAACATGCTGTCTGTGGCGAGCGGTTTTTGTAGTATCCGTGAGAGAGACCGATATGAACGCTGACGGCGGCCTTGCGGACGCAATCTCGTTTGGAACCGACGGATGGCGGGCGACGCTCTCGACGTTCACCGAAGAGCGAGTCCGATTGGTTGGGCAGGCTGTCGCAACCTATCTCGACGAGAGCGAACTGGAGGGGCCTGTAGTGGTTGGCTACGATGCCCGCGAGCACTCACGAGGGTTTGCGGAAGAGCTGGCCCGCGTCATCGCCGCCAACGGCCGGAACGTGACAATTGCGACTCGTGACTGTCCGACACCGGTTCTTGCGTGGACAGCAAAAAGCGGCCCGTATGCCGGTGGGTTGATGGTGACTGCCTCGCACAACCCACCTGAATACAACGGCGTGAAGTTCGTAATGAGCGATGGGACACCCGCGCTCCCGGAAGTGACAGACACGCTCGAAAAGTACCTTGCCGAACCCACGCTGAGTGAGTCCTTTGGAACAATCACCGAACAAAACCTGAGCGAGTCATATCGTGAAAATGCATTCGCAGCGCTCGAATCACGACTCGATACTGTTGCCGATTCCCTTCCCTCGTTGACTGTTCACTATGATGCGATGCACGGGAGCGGTCGCGGTGTCACCGACAAATTGCTTGCTGATGCCGGTATCACCGTCGAACGCTATCGCTGTGACCGCGATTCACAGTTCGGCGGCATTCCGCCCGAACCCGTACCCGAACGTGCTCCGGCACTCATCGAGGCCGTCGAATCCGGCGAGGCAGACCTCGGATTCATCAACGATGGGGATGCTGACCGCGTTGGCATCGTCACGCCAGAACATGGGTATCTTGACCCGAACGTCGTGCTGGCGCTGCTCTATGATATCCTGCTTGAAACGGAAGCAGGCGGCGTGGTTCGAACCGTCTCGACCAGCAGCCTCGTTGACGGGATTGCGGCCACCGCCGACGAATCAGTCCACGAGACAGCTGTCGGGTTCAAGTGGGTTGCAGCGGCGATGGGAGGCGATAACGTGCTCTGTGGCGGCGAGGAAAGCGGCGGTTACGGAGTCACAAGTCACCTCAGGAACAAGGATGGGGTCTTTCTCACCCTGCTGTTCTGTACAGCCGAAACAGAGCAGCCGCTGGATGACCGCATCGATGCGATTCTCGACGCTCACGGGCCGATTGTACAGGACCGAATCAGTCTGGATTGTCCGGACGACCGGAAAGCCGGGGTCCTTGAAGCACTCGCAGACCACCTGCCTGAGATGGTTGCTGGAGCGGCCGTCGATACGGTGAACGATGTCGATGGATTCAAAATCGTCCTAGACGATGGCGGCTGGTTGCTTGTCCGCCCCTCGGGAACTGAGCCGAAGCTCCGTATCTATGCTGAAGCGGACTCCAAAGCGCGTGTTAGCGAATTGCTTGATGCAGGCGAGGAGTTGATTGAGCCGTTAGTGAGGTAGTCTGGCGAAAGACATCACAAAAGCAAAAGTGCAAGGGAAAGCGTTAGCGCGCTTGCAATGACCATAGCAGCGAATACGACGAACACCGGAGTGAATCCAATCTGTCTGAGGTTTCGTATCCGGATTTCCGTCCCGAGACCGACGAATGCAAGCAGGAACAGCCAGTTGACCGCATTCGATATCGAAGTTTGCTGTGCATCCGTGAAGACGCCGACGCTGGCGAGCACTGCAAGCAGGAGAAACCCGATAACGAACTTCGGGAAGTTCGACCAGAGCAATCGAAGTGAGGTCGAACTCTCTGTTCCGCGACGTGCATAGTAGCTTGCGTAGGCGAGTGCGATACCCCCAATTAGGGCATTCCGAGCAAGTTTCGACATGGTCGCCCATTGCCCCGCTGTCTCCGAATGTGCGAATCCGACTGCTACCGCCGGTCCAGTTGAGAGCATACTCACCCCAGCCCAGACACCGAAGACCTGCCCAGACAGGTCAAAAAGATTGCCGAGCAGAGGATAGACAACAAGCGTTATCGCATCCATCAATAACACGACGCCGGCAGCGTAGGCAATCTGTGTCTCCCGTGCCCGGACTGCGCCGCCGACGGCGACCACTGCAGAGACGCCGCAGATACTGGTTCCCGCGGCAAGTAACGAGCTAAACTGCTCCGACAGACCAGCGAAATACCGTGCAATCACCTCAACGGTGACCAGGGTGACCGACACGACAAGCACTAGCAAAAAGAGGACAGTTGTGCCGGTTTCGAGGATGGTATCGAGCGTGAGCGATGCACCGAGGAGGACGATACCCGCAGCAAGCCATATGTTGTGGGTTTTGATACCGTCTGTGAGGATTTCAGGAATTCCAACGGTGTTTGTGATGACGACACCAATGGCGATAGCAAGCAGCAGTTCATTGATGCCGAGGAGTGGCGATAGCTGGTGAGCAACGACTGCACCGACACCAAGAGCAAAAAGACCAGGGAGCGACCTGAACGCACCAGTTACCATGGGATACTGATGCCGGTAACTGAAATCATACCAAGAATAGCCGCCCCGACGACAACACCCTGCCAGTCGGAATCGAGTGCAGTCCAGCGATTGACCCACTGCTCTGTGACAGCCCCAACGCGCTCATCCATTACCACTGCTTGGCCAGTGACCATTGTATCGTCGTGGATAGCAGAGTATTTTGCCGCGAAAAACAGCTCTCGACCTACCAGAGGTGAGCGCTGATGACCTTTCGGCACTCCCGTTAGTCGTGCCGAAAGCACCGTGAGACTCAAGAATTCGTCTCACAAGTTTCCGCTACTCCTTTCAGTCGTGGCGGAAACACCGACTTCCGGTGAGGACCATCGCCACATCATGCTCGTTGGCAGCCTCAATTACCATCTCGTCGTTTTTCGAACCGCCTGGCTGGATGACCGCCTCAATACCAGCATCAACCGCCTCCTCGATACCATCCGGGAACGGGAAGAAGGCATCCGAGGCCATGACCGCTCCCTCGCTGTCTTTGCCCTCTGCATGCTCCTCGGCTTTCATCGCTGCGAGACGAACCGCATCGACACGGGAAACCTGTCCCATCCCGATACCGACGGTCTCCGTCCCGTCAGCAAACAGGATTGCGTTTGATTTGACGTGTTTGATGGTCTGCCAGGCAAAAAGCATGGACTCAATCTGGTCGGCGGTCGGCTCGCGCTCGGTCACGACTTCGAGGTCATCAGGCGTCAGTCGCTGGTCGTCACGCTCCTGAAGCAATCGACCACCGGCAAGCGGCTTTTCCGCCAGTTCTTGGCCGTTTCGTTCCTCCGCAAACGGCCCGACGTCGAGCACGCGGAGATTCTGTTTCCCCGTCAAGACGGAAAGCGCATCGTCGGTGTACTCCGGCGCGACGACGACCTCCTTAAACGAGTCGATAATCTGTTCAGCCGTCTCGACATCACAGGGCCGGTTCAGCGCGACAATACCGCCGAATGCACTCATCGGGTCAGTCGAGAGTGCGCGTTCGTAGGCCTCAGCGAGCGAGTCCCCCGTTGCACAGCCAGCCGGATTCGTGTGTTTGATGACAGCGGCAGCGGGCTCATCGAACTCCTTGATAAGTTCGAGTGCAGCGTCAGCGTCGTTGTAGTTGTTATATGACAGCGCTTTGGCCCCCTCGTTCAGTTGGTCGGCGTGGACGACCGTCGCACCTCGTGCAGTGTTATCGACGTAGAGCGCAGCATCCTGATGCGGGTTTTCGCCGTACCGGAGCATTTCAGCACGGTCGTTGCGGACGAGTCGCCGTGCCGGGAAGGGACCACCGTCGTCGCCCTCGACACTGACCTGATTCGCGTCGAAGTCAACCGTCACATCTTCAGTCGCAAACCATTCGACAGCACGGGGATAAGCGGCAAACTCCCCATCGTAGAGTAGCCGTTCTTTGAGCGTTTCTACAGTATCCTCGTCGTAGACTGGAATCGGTTCCTGTGTCACAATGGGTCCGGAATCGACCAGTTCCTCGTCGACTTCCCCGTCCTCGTCCGTGGCGTCAGTGACAACGTGGACCGTACAACCAGTGACCGAAACGCCAGCGTCGAGTGCATCGCCCCACGCATCCATGCCCGGGAACGATGGGAGGAGCGAGGGGTGGACGTTAAGCGTCGTCGGCATCGCATCAAGGAAGGTATCCGAGAGGATGCGCATGTAGCCATCGAGACAGACGAGGTCGATGTCGTATGCAGACAGCACCTCTACAACGCGCTGTTCGTGCTCTTTTCTGGATTCATCCTCTTGCATCGGGACAACTTCGGTGGGGATATCACGCGCCTCGGCCGCATCGAGCACCGGCGCACCCGGCGTGTTGGTGAGAATAACAGCGAACGTCGCCCCACCAGGCGACGAATCAGCGATGTTCAGCAGGTTCCGCCCGCGGTTACTTGCCATTCCGGCGAGTTTCATATGCGAGTTCCGGACCGGTGAGCGCAAAGGCGTTGCGACTTTCCGCCCGAGTGATGAGCCGGGTTACCAACTAACACAACAGGTAAATAGTCAGGCTAAAACGTACAGAAACCAAGCAACTGTAGGAATGGAGCCGACGGGGAGCGAGGCGACGATGGCACAGACAGGACAGAATGGAGCTGTTCAGGCCTGTCAAGTCGAACCGCCAGCCATCCGTGCTGTCTTGCAGTCATTCAAGCGTCCACGAACCGCGTGGGTCGAGACACAACACCACGGAGAGTCCACCATCCCCGTCACGGTGATTGCCGGCGGGTCGGCCACAACGCTGACTGCGAACGGCAGTGACCGATTTACAGAGCTGCAAAAGCGTGCTGACGACCTGTTCGCCGACCTTTCGGGAACGGCGACGATATCTCACGAGGCACGACCGCGGCTGTTCGGCGGCTTTGCATTTACTGATACACACGACCCAGAAATTAGCGAAACCTGGACAGGATATCCAGGGGCAGAATTCGTTCTTCCGGCCATACAGCTCGTCATTGCCGATGAGACGGCGTGGTTGACTGCGGCTGCGGTCGGTCCGAACGCCGAGTTGACCGTACAGGGCAGACTGAAGGCATGGCGTGACCGACTCGCTGCGCTTCCCGAACTTGCAGCCGGGACACGACCTGGCGTGCAGATGTTGACAGCAAACCCGGAGCGTGACCGCTGGCGGGCACAGGTTGAAGCGGCAACCGAGCGCATCACAAACGGAGACCTGCGAAAGGTTGTGCTCGCACAGTCAGTTACGGCCTCGCTCGCCAACCAAGCACAGGTGACGGATATCCTCTATCGCCTCGGGCAGGAGTATCCGGACTGTTATCGGTTTCTGTTCGAGCCAGAGACCGGCGGCGCGTTTTTCGGCGCAACGCCGGAACGACTGGTGAAGCGAACCGGCACACAGGTTGAAACAGAAGCGCTCGCCGGGTCGATTGGACGTGGCGAGACACAGGAGGTGGATGACCGGCTCGCACAGGAGTTACTTGACAGTGAGAAAAACGCCCACGAACACCAACTGGTCGTTGACGCGGTCCGGGAACAACTGTCATCACTGACGACGGATGTTCACTGTGGCGAGCGCTCTATTCGCCGGTTGGCGAACGTCCAGCACATCCACACACCGATTACGGCGACGCTGACACACGAAGAACATATCCTCTCGCTCGTCGAGGCGTTGCATCCAACTCCTGCCGTGGGTGGTCTTCCCCCAGCCGAAGCACTGGCTACAATTCGCGAAGCTGAAGCCTTCGAACGTGGCTGGTATGCGGCCCCAGTTGGCTGGTTTGATGCCGAAGGAGACGGCGAGTTTGCCGTCGCAATCCGGTCAGGAATCGCCACAGACCGGAAGGTAACGCTCTTTGCCGGTGCGGGAATCGTCGCAGATAGCGACCCTGACCGCGAGTACGAAGAGCTACAATTAAAATATCGGCCGGTGCTCAACGAACTCGAATGACTGCACCAAACCGAAACACCTTGTGGGCGACCGTGCTCGTAGATGAGCTTGTAAAAAACGGAATTGGTGCGGCCTGCATCTCACCGGGGAGTCGGTCGACGCCACTGACGCTTGCGTTTGCCAACCACCCGGAAATTGAGACGTTCTCTCACCTGGATGAGCGTTCCGGCGCCTTCTTCGCACTCGGGCAAGCGCGGCGAACAGGGACGCCGACAGCCCTCGTCTGTACCTCCGGGACTGCCGCTACAAACTTTCATCCGGCTGTGCTCGAAGCAAGTGAGAGTCGCGTTCCGATGGTCGTGCTGACTGCGGACCGACCGCGAGAACTGCTTGATAGCGGAGCGAATCAGACAACCGACCAGACGAAACTCTACGGCGACGCTGTGCGGTGGTATCGGTCGCTTGCTGACCCCGAAGCCGATGGGAGAAAACTCCGCTCGCTCCGGACGACAGCCGCGCGCGCAATTACCCATGCGACTGGCGTTCCAGCCGGTCCGGTCCATCTGAACGTCCCCTTTCGAAAACCACTGGAACCAACACCAGTTCCAGGAGACATTCCCGAACAGTTCGAAAGCGACGAGCCGCTGGGAGCAAAGGGACGCGACGGACCGTTCGTATCCGTGAGCCAAGGGCTGCCCGTTCCAGACGAAGGGGCCGTCAAGCGGTACGCAACGGCTATCGAGAAAGCAGACCAAGGACTCATTATCTCTGGACCAGCCGATAGCACGCCGCTGACAGTGGAGGGGCTGTCTGCCCTGGCGGAAACCACTGGCTTTCCGGTACTTGCAGA
>LKNH01000049.1 GCA_001564135.1 Halobacteriaceae archaeon Tc-Br11_E2g27
CCGAACGCGGGGTCGATGTGTTCACGGGCAATTGCGTCGGGTTCCTCCTCGGCAACCTCCTCAATGTTGACACCACCGCGCTCCGAGACCATGGCAACCGGACGACCAGCACCACGGTCCATCGTGACGCCAACGTAGAGTTCGTCAGTGAAATCGACGGCGGCCTCAACGAGGACGCGGTCGACATGGAATCCTTTGAGGTCCATCCCGAGAATTGCATCTGCGGCCTCGCGGGCCTCCTCTTCGTCATCGACAAGCTTGATACCGCCTGCCTTGCCACGTCCGCCGACGTGTACCTGTGCCTTGATGGCGACCGGATAACCGATATCGTTGGCCGCCTCAACTGCCTCGTCAACGTCCCACGCAATCTCCGAGTCCGGCGTTGGGATACCGGAATCTGCGAAGACGCCTTTGGCTTGATATTCGTGAAGTCGCATACTACTCCTGTTGTACTTTTCTCGTCCATGGGATAGAATTACCGAAAACGATTGATGCGTTCATGGTTGCTGACATGCCCGGATATCGACTCGTTTTATTCAGCTATGTTCTTCTGTTTGTATTATCGTACAAACAATATAACAGCAAAATTTGGTAAAATTTTCCGATAGTAAGAAATATTTATATAATCCGGATATGATGGTAGCGTTGATGGCAGCTAACCGAACAACTGGAATTACATTGTGTAGTATCGCAGCTATCCCACTCGGCCTCTGGTCGTTGCTCATCGGGGGTCTCTTTACGCTTCTCGGTGGCGTTACTGGAATTGAGGCAACGCTTCTCGGGTTGGTTTCGATGGGTGTCGGCGTCGCGCTTATAGCCGCTTCATACGGCATCTTTGCCATGGAAGACTGGGGGCTGAAACTTGGTCTCGTCGGGTTTGGAATCGATGCGCTCCGACGAGTCGTTACGCTTGCAACTGATGGGGCAACGTTCTTCGCAGTCAGCGCAATTTTCACGCTGATTGCAATCGGATGCTTTGTCGTTTTGCTCCAGAACAAAGACAGCTTTGAGGGCACAGCAGGCGCAAGTACCGGGTCCCCAGTCTAGGTTCAGGAATTAACGCCTGAGTACGGTTTCAACCTCTCAGCTTACTGTCTTAATTGACTACCAGACAATTAGCTATACTATTTTATTTATCACTATCTGAGTCCATCCACTCGTATAAAAACACAGTTAAATTGATATCACGCTGTTTCGAGGCGGTCGTGAAGTTTTTCGACTGCGAACAGGTAATTTAGGTATGGACGAAATAGCATCGCTTGCGGGGGAGCTGGCGACAGCCGACCATGTCGTTGCACTCACTGGTGCTGGTGTGAGTACTGCGTCAGGGATTCCAGATTTTCGGAGCGAGGGCGGCATCTGGGACCAGTTCGACCCGGGTGAGTTTCGCTACAGCCGGTTTCAATCCGACCCGGCCGGGTTTTGGGAGCTTCGTGCAGAGATGCACGAAGCTGTGTATGGAGGGGATATCGCACCAAATGCCGCACACAAGGCACTGGCAACGATGGAAGCAAATGGGTTTCTCGATGCTGTCATCACGCAGAATATCGATGGGCTACACCACGAGGCTGGCTCCGAGTCGGTCGTTGAACTTCACGGAAACGGCCAGCGTGTCGTCTGTCAAGGGTGTGGCCGTCGACAGTCAATGGCCGCTGTCCGTGACCGCATCGATGCCGGCGAACTCCCTCCGCTCTGTGAATCTTGTGAGGGCGTGTTGAAACCGGATGTTGTGCTCTTTGGCGAACCGCTTCCCCAGGCACCACTTCAACAGGCCCAACAGCACGCGCGGGAGGCCGATGTCTTTCTCGCAATCGGGTCATCTCTTTCAGTTCAGCCTGCTGCGTCACTCCCGAGTGCAGCACAGCGCTCCGGCGGCACGCTTGCGATTTTCAACCTCGAATCGACGACCCTCTCATCAGGCGCTACGTATGATATCCGCGCTGACGTGACCGAGACGCTTCCTGCACTCGTTGAGACGCTGTGAGTTGGAATACGTTCTTATTACTCAACCCACACCGTCTTCTTGTTGACAAACTCCCGAATACCCTCACCGGCTAACTCTCTCCCATAGCCTGACTCTTTGATGCCACCGAACGGAACTCGTGGGTCTGATTTGACGAGTTGGTTGATATAGACGCAGCCAGCATCTATCTGCCGGGCAACCTCTTTTCCTCGGTCTCTGTTTTCAGTCCAGATACTTGCACCGAGGCCAAATTGCGTATCGTTTGCCAACTCGATTGCTTCCTGCTCGCTCTCGACAGTAAAGAGGGAAGCAACTGGCCCAAACAACTCTTCGCTTGCTGCCGGTGAATCTGCGGGAATGTCGGTCAACACTGTCGGCGGGTAAAACGCGCCGTCTCTGTCAAGTGGTTCGCCGCCAGTAAGCACGGTTGCCCCGGCGTCGATGGTTGCTTTCACCTGTCTATCGAGCGTCTCGACGGCTTCCGGTGCGGACTGTGGGCCGATATCCGTCTCACGCTCCATCGGGTCACCAACCGTGTATGATTCCACTTCGGCGACGAACTGGTCACTGAATTCATCGGCAATTTCCTCGTGGAGAATAAACCGTTTGGCGGCGATACAGGACTGACCGTTGTTGAGCAGCCGTGCCCACGCTCCTGTCTCGACTGCAGCCTCGATAGCTGCATCTTCCAGTACGATAAACGGGTCGCTCCCGCCGAGTTCGAGGACGCTTGGCTTGAGTTCGGCTCCTGCGGTTCCAGCGACCGCTCTGCCTGCGGGACCGCTTCCGGTGAGAGTCGCTGCGACAACACGGTCGTCGGCCACCACGTTATCTACCCGGTCGGCAGAGAGCAACAGCGTCTGAAACGCACCCTCCGGAAATCCTGCTTCTTCGAACACGTCAGCGACTGCACGCGCACTTCCCGGGACGTTTGAGGCGTGTTTGAGCAGGCAGACATTTCCTGCAGCGAGTGCGGGTGCAGCGAACCGGAACACCTGCCAGAAGGGGAAATTCCACGGCATCACTGCAAGGACTGGGCCGAGCGGTTCGTACACCGTTTCGACGGCTGTTCCCGGCGGGCTTGGATGAGCTGTCGAATTGAGATATCGCCGGGCATGTTCCGCGTAATGTTCACAGACCCACGCACATTTTTCAATCTCCCCTTCGGAGTGGGCAAGTGGTTTGCCCATCTCCCGGGTCATCAGGGCTGCATACCGTTGTTTGTTCTCTCGAAGGGTTTCTGCAGCGGCTACTAACAACTCTTCTCGCTCGCGAAGTGGTCGAGAGTTCCAGGAATCAAAGGTCTCCGTTGCAGTCGTCAGTACCTGCTCCACCTCTTTTTTCGTCGCCATTTCGTATGATGCAAGCTCCTCACCAGTCGCCGGGTTGGTGGGAGTCAACGTGGTGGTATCCATAGCAGTTGCGTTCCAGCGGAATACTGATGAATCTAGGCCTCCCCCGGTAACTGGATTCTGTTCAACCGACACCTAAGAGTGGGTCCATCCCATTGACAGGCGTATGACCGAGCAGACGCTACACGAGCTTCTCACAGCAGTTGCTATTGGGGAACTCACACCCACAGAAGCTGAGGCGGAACTGGCGGGATACGTCACGGATGATGCTGGCAGGTTCGATGCCGCTCGCGAGCAACGCAGTGGCGTTCCGGAAGCGGTGCTTGCAACCGGAAAGACGGCGGCTGAAGTGACGGCGCTTGCAACAACGAGTCTTGAGACGACCGGTCGGGCAATCGTCACACGGGTCGATGCTACCCAACGGGAAATACTCCTTGAACAGCTCTCAGCGGAGTTTCCGGAGGCAACGCTCTTCCCAGATGAGTCAACGACACCATACGAGCGCGCGTCGACGGTCGTCGCACACGGGTCGACCTTCGAACGACCGTCGCTTGCGGCCCGTATTGGCGTCGTGACCGCTGGAACGTCGGATGCTGTACCTGCTGGAGAGGCGGAGATAATTGCTCAAGAGGTGGGCACGACAGTGACGCGTTTCGATGATATCGGTGTCGCCTCCCTCACCCGAACGCTTGACCAACTCCCCAAACTCCGGGAGCAGGATGTGCTCGTCGTTGCCGCCGGTCGGGAAGGAGCGTTGCCGACCGTCGTGGCAGGGCTTGTTGACGTTCCTGTCATTGGTCTCCCGGTGTCGACTGGCTATGGCCACGGTGGTCAGGGTGAGGCTGCCCTTTCCGGGATGCTCCAGTCGTGTACTGCTCTCAGCGTCGTCAATATCGATGCCGGGTTTACGGCTGGCGTTCAGGCTGGACTGATTGCCCGGCAACTGGACCAAGCCAGAAACTCGACGCTTGAACCACAAACAAGTGAATAGTTGTCTGACACTTGTCGGACGAAATCCCCCGTTATCTGCCGGTTTATCCGTCTTGCTTTCGGAGTATTTTTATATTCTTGCTATATATTATCACACATGGCGTCGAACACGGTTGTCCCAGCCGCGGTGGAAGCGGATACGGAAGTGATGGCTGCAGTCGAGGATGGGCCTGTAGACCAGTTCATTCTCGCTGACGTGACTACGGACGAAGCCTATCTGACAATGTCACTCGCTGATGCTGCTTCGCTTCCCGAGTGGCGGTAAAAAACAACCGTTTCTTAGAATACTCCCGTCAGTCCTATCGCTTCAACGAGTGTCAGCCCACTCGCCAGTGCGCCGATGAGATAGCCCCCGATAGCGCCGCCATTCAGCAACGGTAATCCGGCGTGTGCACGGCCTTTACTGACCAACCAGAGCAACCCGGCGAGGCCAGCCATTGTTCCAACCATTGCGGTCAGTGCCGGGAGATTTGCGGAGAGTCCAAGCAACTCGATAGTTGGTGCATCGACGAAAAACGCTGCACTCGCGACGAGGATTGTTGGGATAATTGCATCACCAAGTCCGATAAACATCGCATCTCTGCCTGATAGCTGGTCTTTGACCGCTGTTTGTTGCTCTTCGTTGAGTTGCTCGAACGCCTCGCTATCAAGTCCTGAAAGCGCTGATTCATCGAGCGCTGTAATTTCCTCTGGCGACAACGCGGCCACTTCCTCGGGCGAGAGTGCGTCTGTTTCCTCGTCTCCCTCCGCAGGGTCCTCGGTTGGGTCCGGTGGCTCTGCATCGATAAACGAATACGATAGCGACAGCGGGACAACGAGTACTACCGGGACGCGCATGTTCATCATTCCGGAGGCGAGCGTAAGCATGTGCTTCGTGCGGTAGACGCTGATTGCATCGTAAATTGCGAGTCCGACGAGCAACACCAGCACGGGAAAGATACCCAGGTTGATACCGAACAGCCCTGCTGCGCCAATGCCCATCACAATCCCTGCCGCGTCGATGACATACCACTCCGGATAGGCATAGAGTGCCGCACCAAGGGCTAGTGCCGCAAGCAGAGGAACCACTGCGAAACTTCCCCCAGCGACCTCAACAGTGAGTACCGAGGGCGCAAGCGCTTCGAAAACGAACCATGCGATATACGCGCCAGCGAAGATGATAACAAGCCGTATCGGCGACGCGCCACCGTATTTGAAGACGGCGAGCATGATTGCGGTGACGACCAGAATGGCACCGATATAGAGCAGGCTGAGCGAGGCATCGCCACCATCTTCGGTGACCTGATGACCCTGTTGTTGAAACGGTTCAACCAGGGCAAGCGCACCGACCTGAACGAGCAGAAAGATGACCCCAATACCCACGCTGGCAAGCAGTGTTCGCTGGCGGGTGTCCATGCCTTGACCTTGAGCGGTTCCGTTTTTACAATTGCGTTCTGGTTTGCTTCGCAGTCCTTACCGTGCATACAGTACGCTCCCGACCAGTTGCGGAAGCGACCTGTCCGCTGGTGTCACAGCGAGATAGGGCCGTTCGACCGGCCCGAATACATCCACAATACGACCGATTTCATCGAGTTGCTCATCGACTACTGCGGTTCCAATCTCCGGAAACTCCTCATTCTCAGCGCGAACGATAGCAAGTCCCTGTGCGATACGGACGACTGTCCCTGCGCGTTTCATGTTCGGATGGCACCGAGATATGCACCGGTCGCCTGTATGAGGTCGCTTTTGCTCGCATCGTCCGCGTCCTTGACAAGGACGCGTCCACGTGTTTCGTACTCGCGGGGATAGCGTTTGTCGCGTTCGATGACGGCATCGTACCCGACCTGTTGGACGGCCTGTGCAATCTCATCGACCGTTGGCTCCTCGACAGCGAGGTCCGACGGGACGCGCCGCCCCTCCGAGCGCGTCAGCGAGGCGTCGAGATACGCCGGCCAGATGACGTTTTCTACCATACAGGCTACTCTGTCGTGACACCCTAACCGTTTTTTGGTGTGTCATCACGAACAATCACCATGACCGACGAGTTCTCCGACGATGAGAGACCGCCAACCGACCCACCGACAATTACCTGCTCACAGTGTCAGCAGACATGGACGGTCGAATATGAACTTGAGGAACTCCACGCTGGCAACAGCGCGCTTGAGCAGTTTGCGATGGACCATCAGCGCCATACTGGACACTTTCCCGACGAAGTGACGCCGTTCGTTGTCGATTGTACCCAGTGTCCCGCAACCGAACAGTATCTTACACGCCGACCAGCAGAACGATTCGCGGAGACGCACGCCCGACACACTGGGCATACGGTCGAACTCAGTGGGAACGAAAAACAGACAACGATTTCGGCTTCAGATGTTCGGTAACAGTCGTTTGATACCGTCCTTTCCGGCCTACTGATAGCCCTCGACAAGACTCTCGACATATTTAGCAACCACGTCAACCTCTAGATGGACGGGGTCACCGATATCTTTCTCCGAAAGCGTCGTCACCTCGTAGGTCTCGGGGATGATTGCGACGGCGAACTCCTCGTCAGCGAGGTCCGCGACGGTGAGACTGATGCCATCGATGGCGATTGAACCCTTTTCAACCACGTACTGACCCATATCTTCCGGGAGCGAAAAGTAAAATCGCCAGTCTTCGCCAACCTCCTCAATGCCCGAGACGGTTGCCGTTCCGTCAACGTGGCCCTGTACGAAGTGGCCGTCGAGGCGTCCATCGGCAGGGAGTGCCCGTTCGAGATTGACCGCATCACCGACCGCCAGTTCTCCGAGGTACGTTCGGTCGACCGTTTCGCTTGCCAGAAAGACGTCAAACCACTCTTTTCCGTACTCTTCGACGGTCAGACAGGCACCGCTGACGCTGATACTCTGTCCGCGTGTCAACCCGTCAAAGGTCGTGTCGATACGCAGTCGCGTTCCATCCGCTTTCTCTTCGATAGCGCGTATCTCGCCGACTTCCTCGACGATTCCGGTAAACATACACGACTGTTCGTCTGCAGGTGAGAAAGGGCTTCGCTCTCACTCTGTCGTCATCGCCAGCACGTCGTCGAAAAAGTCAAGCGAGTCGTTCGGACCGGGATTCGCTTCAGGGTGGTACTGACGGGTGATGATGTTCAGGTCGTCGTTATCGAGTCCTTCAGGCGTGTCGTCGTTGACGTTCACCTGTGTAACTTCCAGTTTGTCGCCGGGGTCGGCGACGGTGTAACCGTGGTTTTGTGTCGTCATCACAACGCGGTCGGTCCGGAGGTCACGAACTGGCTGGTTGACGCCGCGGTGACCGAACTCCATTTTCTCGGTTCGGCCGCCGAGCGCGTTTGCAACGACTTGCTGGCCGAGACAGATACCAGCGAGCGGGACCTCGCCGACATACGTTTCGACGATTTCACCCGCTTCCTCGAAGTTCTCCGGGTCGCCTGGCCCGTTCGAGACGAAAAGCAGGTCCGGGTCGACTGCTTCGACATCCGCTTCGCTCGCGTCGTAGGGGAGCACGTGGACGACGGCATCGCGTTCGATGAGCGAGTCGATAATTGACCCTTTCGCCCCACAATCGAGGAGCGCGACACGCGCCCCGTCGCCGTCTTCGTTGTGGACGACTGGTTCGGTGACCGAGACCTGACTGCCGATGTCGGTATGTTCGGACATGTGTTTGCACTCTGCAAGCTCAGCCAGTGCGTCCTCGGGTGTAGCATCCTCGCCCGCAGCAATCCCACATTTCATCGCGCCTCCGTCACGGATTTCAGTCACGATATCACGGGTATCGAGGTGGTCGACGGCGGGAACACCTTCCTCTTGGAGCCACTCGGCAACGTCGTCGGTCAGTTCACGAGCGAGCACGCCGCGCGGGTGCACGCGGTCGGACTCGAAGCGTTCCTCTCGGACGCCGTAGTTACCAATCAGTGGGTACGAAAACGTCAGCAGTTGTTCTTCGTAGCTCGGGTCCGTCAGACTCTCTTCGTAGCCGGTGTAGGCGGTCGTAAAGACGAGTTCGCCGCGTGCTGTTCCCGGGGAACGTGCGCGTGCCTCTACGACGCGTTCGCCTTCGACGGCGACGTACGCATCTGTCATTACGAGATGCGTACGAAACTTCCGCTGATAAGCGTTGCTTTCGAAGGTGAGTTACGAAATTCGTAGCGTTGAAGTAATATCGTGTGAAACCTACGAATCTCGATGGACGAACTGGACCGTCAGATACTCGATATCCTTCGCCGTGACGCCCGAACGCCCTATACTGAGATTGCGGACGAGGTTGGTACCTCCGAGGGAACTGTGAGAAACCGGGTCGAACAGCTTGTCGACTCGGGCGTTATCGAGCGGTTTACCGTTGCGACCCGGACGGGCAACGTGAAAGCCATGATTGAGATTCGCGTCGATGTCAATGTCCACACCGGGGGTCTCACTGAGCGACTTGTGGAGTACAATCAGGTCGATCTTGTCTGGCAAGTTTCCGGCGAGGAAGATATTGTACTCGTTGTCGACACCGCGGATACGGAAAAGCTGAATAACCTCATTTCTCGTGTCCGGGAACTGGATGAAGTTGTCTCGACGAAAACTCGTCTTATTCTCGATGAGTGGGTGGCCTAAACTCTCCTTTCGCCGAACAGCCATTCCTCCAACCATTCAAATAGGAAGCCGGAACCAGAGAGCCCATGCACGGGTTCCGAGCGGTCGAAACAGCGGCCTACTGCCCCAGAAAGCTCTATTATCGCCGGCAATCGCCAGAAGAAATCACCATCCCTGACGAGGTTGAACAACGACGAGAGCTTGCCTTCAACTACGAAACGCTGCTCGCGGATGAGGAGACGCTGGCTACGGCAGCACTTGAAGTGACGCCGACGCAGTTTCGCTCACGGCTTGGCTGTGCGAAGGCGAAATTTCCCGAATGGGAACACCTCATTAACCCAGCTGACCGCGATACCTATCTCCGCGGTCGGGACTGTCACGGGATTGTACACAAACTGTTGGATACGGACGAACCATCACTCTCGTTGGTCTTTGCGGGCGAACCGCCAGAAACGGGCGTCTGGAAACCACAGAGCGTCAGGCTAATAGCCGCAGCAAAAGCCCTCTCGTGGGAGCTCAACCAGGAGGTTTCCTTCGTCTTTGCCGAGTATCCTGCCCACGGCGTCATCAGACGCGTTCCGGTTGATTCCCGGCGAACCGCTGATTACCGTGATGCAGTTCGTACTGCCGATTCGATTGATGGTCCACCGGCACGCGTAACTAACCGGTCGAAATGTCAGAACTGTGAATTCGCGGGACAGTGCGGAGTAAAAACCCGCTCAGTGAGGAGCTTGCTTGGGGATTGATACTGCCCGATTCGGAAGGCTCAGTCCCACTTCACGCCGGGGTTCGTCACTGCACCGTTTGCAGCGGAGCCGAAATCACGGATATATTTGGCGAGCACCCCACTGTCATAGGCAGGCTTGGGTTCCGCTCGCTCATCGAGCCGTGTCGCCAGTTCCTCGTCGGTGAGGTCGACTTCGAGCGTCCGGTCGGGAATGTCGACCGTGATGATATCGCCATCTTCAAGCGCACCGATGGGGCCGCCGGCGTAGGCTTCCGGTGCAACGTGACCAATCATCGGCCCACGGGTCGCTCCCGAAAATCGTCCGTCAGTAATCAGGGCAACGTCGTCTTCGTGGCCTTGCCCGACAACTGCGGCTGTCACGCCGAGCATCTCTCGCATTCCCGGGCCGCCGCTCGGTCCCTCGTTCCGGATGACGATGACATCGCCGCTTTCGATTTTACCCTCCTGCACGTAGGCCATGGCATCTTCTTCGCTCTCGAAGACACGCGCTGGTCCTTCATGGTGGAACGCGTCATCACCAGTCACTTTCAGGACGCTTCCATCCGGAGCGAGATTCCCAGTCAGAATCTTGATGGCACCTTCTTCCTGCTTTGGCTCGTCGACAGTATAGAGCCATTCGGCCTCGATTTCGTCATCATCGGGGAGACGGCCCTCCGATTCGAGATGAGCAATCTCTTCGGCAAGCGTCCGGCCGGTGACGGTAAGCGCATCACCGTGCAGGAGGTCGGCCTCAAGCAGTCGGCGGAGCACGACTGGAACGCCACCAAGCTCGTGCAGGTCGTTCATGACGCGCTCGCCACCGGGCTGGAGGTCAGCAATCTTCGGCGTGCGCTTGCTAATTGTATTGAAATCCTCGATATCAAGGTCGATGCCGGCCTCCGCGGCGAGTGCAAGCAGATGCAAGACGCCGTTTGTCGACCCACCGATAGCTACTTGGACAGCAACCGCGTTCTCGAACGACTCTCGCGTGAGGAAATCCGAGGGGCTGCGCTGCTCTTCGATAACTTCGACAGCCAGCTCTCCTGCTCGTCGGGCTTCTTCGTAGCGTTCCTCATCTTCTGCAGGTGGGGAGGCACTCCCAAGCGGCGCAAACCCGAGCGCTTCGCTGACAGAGGCCATCGTATTTGCGGTGAACATCCCCCCACAGGAGCCGGCACCTGGACAGGCGTTTCGCTCCATCTCGTCGAGTTCTTCTTCGGTCATTTCGCCCTGCGAAACCGCTCCGACACCCTCGAAGACATTCTGGATGGTAATCTCCCGTCCGTCGTGATGGCCGGGCATGATAGAGCCACCGTAGAGAAAGACGCTCGGTAGGTCAGTTCGGATGGATGCCATCATCATCCCTGGCATGTTCTTGTCACAGCCGCCGATGGTGACGAGGCCGTCCATTCGCTCACCAAAGGCAACAAGCTCGACCGAATCCGCGATAATCTCGCGGGAAATCAGCGAGGCCCGCATCCCTTCCGTTCCCATCGAGATGGCATCGGAGATGGTAATCGTCCCAAACTCGATTGGCATGCCGCCTGCGCCGTCGATAGCGTCGTAGGCCGACTGGGCAACATCATCGAGATGGACGTTACAGGGCGTAATATCCGCCGCTGGATTGGCGATTCCGACCATCGGAGAGGAGAGGTCGTCATCGTCGTATCCCATCGCGCGGAACATCGCGCGGTGGGGCGCACGCTCTGGCCCCTGTGTAACCTCGTTACTTGGCAGTTCCGGGTCCTTTTGAGCACTCTCGTCCGTGTGCTCGTGCTGTTGGCTCATGCACGAGTGGTTGCGTTGTGTCTACTTAAGTTATCGTTGACGCGCCCAGGCGATGGGAAATTCCTGTCCGGTGATGGAAGTGGCCCTGCGTTCAAATCATACTTGGTGCGATGACGTACAAATACACGAGAACCCAGAATATCGCCGAGGTGATGATGAGTGCGACGATAATCATGGCCGTTATCGGTTTATAATTGCGAATTTTGTACGCACAGTAGCCTGCGGGAACTCCAGTGAGAAGTGGTGTTGCAAAGAAGCCAAGCCCGGCTACGAGACCGCCAACCCACTCGTAAAGGGCAAGTCTGTCTTCGGCCTCCGAGTAGTCTTCTCGCTGGTCGTGACTGTCCGCAAGTGCTTCCCGCCGTGGCTGTGCCGACTCGTCACCCATTGATTTCTTTCATGGGTGGTATCGTGTTAAGCACCCTGTTTTCAATGAGCAGGTGAACGGGAGCTTTTTGCGCTGGTCGGTCCAACGGCTTCCATGGACCAGATTCGATTATCGAATGCATCATTTGAGGGGGATAACAACGTCTATCTGCTTGATGACGGGCCGGAGACGGTGCTTATCGACTCGGGGGACTGGATGACCGAAACCCGCGAGCAACTGGCTGCCGCACTTGATAAACAGGGCGTCTCCTTCGGTGATATAGACCGCATCTTTCTGACCCACTGGCATGGCGACCATGTGGGACAGGCACACCACATCCAGGACGTAAGCGGGGCTGAGGTTTACATTCATGAGGCTGACGCACCGCTTATCGAAGGTGACGAAACTGCCTGGGAGGAGATGGGTGAGACACAACGACGGCTCTTTGACCACTGGGGGATGCCAGACCAGGAACAACAGGTGCTCGAAGATATCTTCGCGAGCGTTCCCTATCAGGACAACCCAGTCGACATCACGCCGATACAGGACGGTGAGACGTTTACGGTAAACGA
>LKNH01000050.1 GCA_001564135.1 Halobacteriaceae archaeon Tc-Br11_E2g27
ACGCCTGTTCGTCAGGTTGATACTGGCCTGCATAGAGGACAAACGCACCAGTCGGGTCGACGACACGACCACGGAGGATATCATCGCCTACTTGCTCAACTTCGGTTAGGACGCCAACGACAAAGACGCGGTTCGCTCGCGCCCCTGTTGGTGTGATGACGTAGTTCGGCGCTCGCTCTTCCTCGCTCTCGGAGTAGGAGTACTCTGCTTCGTTGTACTCTGCAGCAAACAGGCGATAGGCGACCTCGCGGCCACTCGCTGGACCGGTACTCATGACTGCACCTCCGTCAACAGCACCGTTGCCTGTTCGGCGGGGTCGACCTCGTATGACTCAAAGGCGGTTGCATCGAGGTTTGCGCCGTACTCGTCGACGGACAGCGAGCCCCGAACGCGGTATTCACGGCCCACGATAGATTGCCGGATTGCGTCGGCAACGACCTCTCTGTTCATCGCGTCGCGGGCGTGTTCACGTGCCTTGTCGAGGCCGCCACCGTAGATTTCGGCGGTAAGTTCCTTGTCAAGCACGGCAGTCAGCGTCCCGGTTCCGTCGTCGAGAATCGCCTTCACACGGAGGTCGTCTTCACCGTCAACTTCACCGTGTGCACGACACTGGCCATTTTGAATGACACGGCCACACTCCGGGCAGCGCTCAATGAGTCCGGAGCCATCACGAACCGCTACGATGTTTCCAACGACTTCAACGTCAAACAGACCACCAGATGCGACCGCATCACCAATCTGCTTTCGTGGAGCGGATTTGGCTACGGAAATCGAGTGTTCAAGTTCCGTTACGGTCGAGAACTCCGAGATATTAACTGAGGGTGCACCGCGGAACTCGCGGACGAATGTATCTTCAATTCGAATACTGTTACCTTCAGCGACTGCCGGCCGTGGCTCCCAGTCAGTGAACGGAAGCCGTGCCGTCTCGTCGCCAAGAACTCCGCTCAGTATCTCGGTTTCACCATCCCGACCATCAATCGTTTTGGACTCACATTCGATGACAGTAACCTCGACTGTCACTCCGCGGTCACCCGGTTCGAGTGTTTCGAGCGTGGATTCACCTCCGATGTCGTACGGGACAGAGAGTTCGGTTTCAACCCGCTCGATGTCAGTTGACTCGCCAAGGTTGAGTTCAGGGTTTCCTTCCCATTCTCTGACTCCGGCGTTGCCGATTGCCAGCGTTTCGCCTGCTTCGAGGCCAAAATCCTCCCACGCGGTGTAAGAGATCTTCTCGGTTTCATCAGCGAGTTCGCCCTCGAAGATGACGTGGCGCTCGCCGTTGTACTGAATCGAGCGTTTTCCGACCGAGAGCACGCGCACGGTCGTCGAGACATTTCCGTCATCAGGGGTAATCTCGCTGATTTGTTTTTCGCTGATGACGGTACTGCCAGAGCCACCGTCACCGTATTCTCGCCGCACACTCTGGGCGGCTTCGTCCATCGGGACATTATACTCTGCAAGGGTTTCGAGCTTCGATTTGACCTCCTGTTTGTCAACACCGAGAGCGGAGGCAAGCTCCTCGGCCTGGTCGTCAAGACTCATACTGAGGGATACTCCCTCACTGATTAAATAACCTGCTCACCGGCTGGTTGAGTACCAATGGTGAAAGGTCGGTTCACGGACTGGCTCGTTTCCCTTCGGGTAGGTTAAATAAATCGAAGCCTACCACACAGACATGAATCAGTCACTCGACCGTACAAGTCGTCGCGCAGTGCTCGCTGGAATGGGGGCGGGGATGGTCGCGCTCGCGGGTTGTCTCGGAGGCGGAGATGGTGCGGACGAGTCGCCAACGCTCGGTGAGGATGATGCAGCTGTTACACTTGAAGCGTATACGGATTTCGGCTGTGGTGGTTGTGCAGAGTACGCTGCGACGTATTTTGATGATATTATCGCCCAGTATGTCGATACCGGGGATGTTCAGTACAAACACCGTGATTTGGTGATTCCCGCGCACGACCAATCCGAACAGGCGGCAAGCGCAGCGCGGGAAGTATTTCACGATGCTGGAAACGACGCCTTCTGGGAGTACAAAACACTGCTTCTCACTCGACAGGATGAGTTGGGCGGTGGACCTTCGTTCTTCGGGGAACTTGCGACGGAAGTCGGTGCAGACGGGGATAGTGTTGCCTCCGCCGCGGAGAACCTAGAGCATAGCAGCGATGTTGATGCTGACGATACCCGCGGGAGAGAAAACGGCGTCGGTGGGACGCCAGGATTCATGGTTGATGGGACCGCTGTTGACGAAGGGGAAACGCTCAACGAGCGAATCAACGCCGTCACTGCCGAGATAGAAAACCAACTTGACGGAAGCTAAGACGAGAACAATCTAATGGACCATACACCCGATATCACCGTTCTCCGTCTCGGCCACCGCCCCGGCCGAGACGAGCGGATTACCACGCATGTTGGCTTGACTGCTCGCGCTCTCGGCGCTGACCGGGTTATTTTTGCCGGGGATGCCGCGAGCAGAGCAGATACCGTCGAAGATATTACTGACAGATTCGGCGGCCCATTTGAGGTAGAAACGACTGACAGTCCACTTGGTGTTGTTCGAAACTGGGATGGAACAGTGGTACATCTCACCATGTACGGACTACCGATTCAGGAAATAGAATCAGAGATTCGTGAAGTCGTCGAAGCAAATAATCCACTGTTGATTGTCGTCGGTGCGGAGAAAGTGCCGTTTTCGGTATATGAGAAAGCGGACTGGAACGTTGCGGTTACCAACCAACCCCACTCGGAAATCGCCTCACTTGCTGTCTTTCTCGACCGGTTATTCGAGGGAGATGAACTTGACCGAGAGTTCGAAAACGCAGAGCGCGTCGTCGTTCCGAAAGATACCGGAAAGTTAGTCAAAGAACCTGAGAAGTAAGTTAGTAAGTTGTCATTATCATCGTTTCTTCCGTGTACATAAATACCATGGCCCGTTCGGTATAACCAGATTCGCCGATGAACTCGAACGACCGGTCGATTGCCAGTTTCACGATGCTCGGCCACGGACTCGTCCACTGGTTCGAGATGTCGATTCCAATCTTTCTGGTAGTGTGGCTTGATGAGTTTCCGGAATCCGTGGCCCTTGTTGGGCTTATCATTGCGCTTGGCTACGCTCCGTTTGGCCTTGGCGCGCTCCCCGCAGGTATTCTTGCCGACCGGTACGGGCCAAAGCGACTGATTTTGCTCTGTTTTGCAGGGATGTCGCTGTCGTTCATCGGGTTAGCGTTCGCAACCTCGATTTACGCTGTCGGAGTGGCTCTCGTCATCTGGGGTATTGCAGCGAGTGTCTATCATCCAGCTGGAATGGCGCTTATCAGTACCGGCGCCGAAAAACGTGGAACAGTGTTCGCTTACCACGGGATGGCAGGTAACTTTGGTATCGCACTTGGTCCGTTTGCTGCCGCAACACTACTCATTTTCTTTGATTGGCAACTGGTCGCTATTTTGCTCGCCATCCCAGGATTGCTTGCGCTTCTATACGGTTTGACGGTCGACTTCGATACAACGGCGGCTGTCGCAGACGACGCCGATGCTGGTCCCGGTACTGAGATGACGCTCCCGACGTTTCTTTCAAACACCAAGACGCTCTTTGCCAGCGCGTTCATTCTCGTCTTCGTGCTGGTTACGTTCGAGGGGCTGTACTACCGAGGGATTCTAACGTTCCTTCCGGATATTCTGGGTGATATCTCCTCGCTGCAAGAGCTTGCTGGGGCAGTGAGTCTCGAAGGCATCGAACCATCTGATTATCTCTTTGTGATGTTGCTCGTCGTGGGGATGGCTGGTCAGTACGCTGGCGGAAAGCTGACTGAGAAGATAAGTGTTGAGTACAGCCTCGCCGGAACATTCGGTATTCTTGCGGTTCTTGCGCTGGCGTTTGTTCCACTGTCTGAACTTGGCGTCGGCGTGCTGGTCGTTTACAGCGCCCTGCTTGGCTTTTTCCTCTTCGGTATTCAGCCATTTTATCAGGTTGCCGTTGCCGTCTACACGCCACCTGATACCCGTGGCCTTTCCTATGGCTATACGTATCTCGCAGAGTTTGGCTTCGGTGCAGCGAGCATCGCAATCGGTGGGTTCGTCATCGGCGCACAGGGTGTTGCAGCATTCTTTGCTGTCCTTGCCGGGTTCGCTGTGGTCGGTGCACTTCTGTCACTTGCACTCCTTTCGAGCGAAACTATTCTCCCATTTTCGGGCGGAAGAGAAGTTGAGCCCTCCGAGGCAGATTAACCAACGGTTACAGGAGCGCTTTTTCGTCCCAACGCTTATCGCCATCTGTCAACTACCGAATGGCAATGGTGTCTTCGGCAACTGACCCCGACGAAATTGCAGCTATCTACGATGAGCTAATCGATACGTATGAAGCGGAGTGGGAAAAACAGGGCCACCGTAGCCTCCACCTGGAATACTACGATGAGGAACACGAAGAGCCCGGTCCGGCAGCCATCAACACCATGCGACAACTTGCAGAGCGAGCTGACATCTCCAACACCGACCGGGTACTCAACATCGGGTGTGGTGTCGGTGAAGATTCCGTCTGGAACGCTCGCGCCTACGGGGCGACAGTTATCGGCATCAACATTAGCGAGCAGCAACTCGAACTTGCCCGGGAGAACGCAGCAGGCCACGGTGTCGATGACAGGACGGAGTTTCGCTACGATGATTTTCACACACTGGAGACGATAGCGGACAATTCGATTGACGTTGTCTGGGGGCTAGAGGCCGTCTCTCACGCCCATAACAGAGAAACAGTCCTCAAGCAATGCAAACGGGTGCTTGTCCCAGGAGGACGGGTCGTGTTGAGCGACCTGTTTTTCCACGAATCGGCCGACATGACTACATACCAGGAAGATATCGACCGAATCAACGACGGACTGGGACTCTCACTCGGTGCCATTGACTCGTTCCGTGAAACTCTCGAAGCTGTTGGATTCACCTCCATCAACACGAGCGACGAGACGGAGCCTATCCGTCCATCGCTCGACCGCAGACACAAGTTTGCTAGAATCGCTCACCCAGTCGGTCGAGTTCTCTCGTTTGCGAACGTCTTTTCTGACACACAGCTTGGCGTGTTCAAAGGCAATTCGCTTATTCGAAAGCTTGTCGAAAAAGGAGTCCTTGGATATTACTTCGTAACTGCCGAACTCTCGGACGACTGATTCCTCCGTTGATACACGACAGAGTTACTACTGGTTAGGGAGGCGACCGATGTCGGCAAAGACTGCGCTGGCTGTTTCCGGGCCGCCAGCGCCGCGACCGGAGATGTTGAGAACGCCAGCGTGTGTCGTCTCAACCTGGACAATGTTTCGGGTACCGGTCACCGTGAGTGCGGTGTTTTCCTCGATTAGTCGCGGACCAACGCGGACGCCGTCATCGCTCACTTCACCAATGAGGCGAATCGTTTTGCCGTCCTCGTTGGCCAAATCCAGCGCACTTGATGGCAGGTCACGAATCCCTTCGACGACTGCGTCTTCGAGCGTGCACTCCTCTCCCTCCGAGAGAACGTTAGCGAGAATAACGCATTTGAGTGCTGCATCGGTGCCATCCACATCAAAAGATGGGTCCGTCTCAGCGACGCCAAGGTCCTGTGCTTCCGCGAGGACGTGCTCGTACCCGAGGCCTTCCGCAGCCATCCGCGAGAGAATGAAGTTCGCAGTCCCGTTAAGCACCCCTCTCACCGCAGTGATTTTGTCCGCATCGAAGTCTGCAATGGTTGAAAGCACCGGCATTGCCCCGCCGACGGTTGCCTCAAAGAGCACCGTCCCTTCACTGTCCTGCTCGGCTTCCCGGACCTCGCCGTAGCGCTCGGCGACCGGTCCCTTGTTTGCAAGGACGACGTGTTTGTCCCGGTTGAGGGCTTCGGTCACGTGAGTGAAGCCAGGTTCTGCCTCACCGAGCGTCGTTGGAGTCGCTTCGACCAGCACATCGTAACTGGCGGAAAGAGCCTCTTCAGGTTCTGCGTCGCCCACGATACCTTCTGCTTGTTTTCGCGCAAGTGCACTGTCTACGTCGATACCGTCAGCATCGACAACGGCGCTCTGTGAGTCGGCAAGCGCTGTGATGGTGTGACCGTACTGGCTGGCGAGCTCGGCAACTGATGAGCCGACCGCACCCGCACCAAGGACGGCGAGTTTCATCGGTCCACCTCTCCGAGCGGTTCAATAACGCTTAGCTCTTTGTCCCCTGCAATCTCACGGATTGCCGCGAGAATCTGCTCGCTTTTTCCTGCTTCGGTTGCCATCCGCAGGCGTGCGCTTGACTCCGCATTCTCCCCTTCGGGTGCCGACAGCGCAAAATCCTTGATTGATGCCCCGGAGGCTTCCTGAATCTGTGAAAGCGTGTGTGAGAGGTCAGTTTCGACCAGGTGGCCGACGAGAACGACCACAATCTCTTCGCTATAGCGGTCGGAGCCGGCCTCGATAACAGTGATATCGGCTGCTTTGAGCGCATCGACAATCTGTTCAAACCGTTCCGGTGTCGCCTCAAGGTCAACTTCGACGGGGATATCACCGCGCGGTGTGAGGTTGCCGCGTTCGTGGAAGATAGAAAGAAGGTTCCCGCCGGTCTCCGCGATTGGCTCCAGTGCACGCAGGAGTTCACCGGGCCGGTCGGTCAGTTCGAGTCGGACCGTGTAGGCATGGACATCCTCTGACTCGCTCATCAGTCCATCACCTCTGCACGTCGCTGTTGTCGCATTGAAGTGCTATCAGGTGGCCGGCTATAAGAATCCCGTCGTTTGTCGTTGTGAGCGATGCACAGTCTTCGCGGAATTTATATTCCGGTCTGCCGATAGGTGACCTGATGCTCACGCCCTCCCTCCCACGCTCGTGGAAAACTGCGATTGCGCTCGGTTACGGATTCGTCTTTTTGTATCTGGTCATCGTCATGAACCAACTGCTGATTGGTATTGCGCTTCCTGCAGCCATAATTGCTCTTGCGTATCTCTCCTGGCGTATCTGGCGAGTGTTTCGGATGTACGAACAACGCCTCGAGAACGAAACAGCATCCGAACCCTCGAACGAACAGCGCGAGGAAGATGCCGTTGAGACGCTCAAAACAGAGTATACAACTGGAAAACTTTCGGAAGATGAGTTTGAGGCAAAACTTGAGCAGGTGCTCGCTGACGATGACACACACGTTGAACGGTCAGCGGATGGAGAGTGGGTCGAAACCGAGCAAAGCGAGTGAATATTGATTTTTGAGTCAGTTCAGTGGTGCTCGTGAAGAAATTCACAGAGAACGTTATTGAAGTCTCTCGGATTATCCTGGTTGGCATTGTGTCCCGCTTCATCGATGACCTGATAGACTGCATTCGGTTCGCGCTCGGCCCATGCAGGAGCATGCTTTGCAATTGTTCCCACGATATCTTTCTCACCATGCGTGAGTAAAAATGGGCAGGGAATCTGGTACTCCCGTTCTGGTCGAGGATGGTCAGCAACAGCGTGCCAGACCTGATAAAACTCATCTTTCGAAAGCTGACTGGTGGCATTGTAAGCGTACTCTCGCACGGAGGGTCTGAGCGCAGTCGTCTGAGCGACCAGTCGCCGCCGAAGGCTATCCGGCAGTGCTTTGAACAGATACGGTGACGCCGCAAGCAACAACTCCTCGCGGTTCGGTCCGCTGGCAGTGATATCACTTGAGCCGATGGTAACGAGTGCCCGTACACGGTCCGGATACCGATAGATAAACTCCTGAGAGACAAAACCGCCGAATGAATGGCCGACCAGCGTGACCTCATTAACTCCTGCCGCATAAAGAACAGCACGCAGGTCATCTGTCGCCGCTGCCACCGAAAACTCGGGCCCCATCGGTTTCGATAGACCGTGACCGCGCATGTCCCACACGAGCAGTTGGTAGCCGGCATCGAGGAGCGCATCACGCTGTGGCTCAAACATCCGATGGTCCATCGATGCGCCGTGTGTACAGACGACAAGTGGGGCGTCCGCTGGGCCGACAGTCCAGTAGTGTAGTTGCGAACCAGCACGCTCGACTGTCTGTGGATGACCCCAGTGCCCCACAATTTCTGTATCCGTCATGATAGGTACTCGGCAACCAATCTGTAAGTATGTGACGAGTGACGGCCTCCAGACAGCGGTTTCTCTACAGTTTCCCCTTTCACAACGGGGCGCTTTTCAATCACCGTCAGAGCACGGTCCTCCCCAACAAACGATACGAAACGTTGAAAGTGCACGCGGGAGAGTGAGTAAGTGAACCATGGAAGTAGACGACATTGAGACTATCACCGTCCTTGGCGCTGGGACAATGGGGCATGGCATTGCGGAAGTGGCCGCGCTCGCAGGGTATGACGTGAACCTGCGGGACATCAACGAGGAGCTTGTTGAGGAGGGATACGAGCAGATAGAATGGAGCCTGAACAAACTCGCAGAGAACGACCGTATCAGCGAGGATGCCGCAGAGGATTCAATCGACCGGATTACGCCGGTTGTTGACCTCGAAGAAGCAGTCGAGGATACCGATGTTGTCATCGAGGCTATCGTCGAGCGGATGGACATCAAACAGGAGGTCTACGAGGACCTGTCCGAGTACGCACCGGACCACACCATCTTTGCATCGAACACCTCCAGCCTGTCCATTACGGACCTTGCAGACGTGACAGACCGTCCAGAGCAGGTCTGTGGGATGCACTTTTTCAACCCACCAGTCCGGATGGAACTGGTCGAGGTCATCAGCGGTGGGGACACAAGCGACGAGACGATGGATACCATCGTCGACCTGGCAGAAGCCTTCGACAAAACGCCAGTTCGCGTCCGGAAGGACGAGCCTGGTTTCATCGTCAACAGCATCCTTGTCCCGCTGATGAACGAGGCGTGCTGGATTGTTGAGGAGGATATCGCCACCATCCGCGAAGTCGATTCGACGACCAAATACGATATCGGCCTGCCAATGGGGGCGTTCGAGCTTGGTGACCAGGTCGGTAACGACGTCTCACTGCACGTGCTCAACTACATGAACGAGGTTCTCGGTGAGGCATACGAGCCATCACCGCTTCTCGTTCGCACGGTCGAAAACGAGAAGCTCGGGAAAAAGACGGGCGAAGGGTTCTACGATTACAATAACGGGGGCGCAGACGTGCCAGCCGATGCGCAGAGCGACGAGGTCAAAGAGCGGTTGATGGCTGCGCTCGCAAACGAGACAGGGAAACTCATCCAGAAAGACGTTGCTCCACCAGCTGATATCGACAAGGCTGTCAAGCTCGGCGCTGCCTTCCCGAAAGGACCTGCAAAGGCGTGTGACGAGTTCGGTCTCGAAGCCCTTGTCGAGAAGCTTGATGAGCTCTATGAGGAGAGCGGAGCTGCCCGATACGAGGTCTCCGATGGACTTCGTGAGGCCGCCGAAGAAGGAGGCTTTTACGGAGAAGCCGAAGAAGAAGATGATGGTATCGAATTCGAGGCCATTCAGGTAGACTACCCCACGGAGATGGTCGGTCAGATTATCCTTGACCGTCCTCATCAGCTCAACACCGTCAACCCGGAGATGCTCGATGATGTCGAGGCCGCCCTCGACATGTTCGAGGAAGACGACGACATTCGTGCCGTGTTAATTACCGGCGCTGGCGACCGCGCATTCTCCGCCGGTGCGGACGCGATGGGAATGGCCGGCTCGGCCAACCCAATTGATGCTGTTGAACTCTCCCGCCGCGGACAGGAGGTCTGGGGCAAACTCGAAGAGGCCCCGATGCCGGTCGTCGCCGGTATTGACGGCTTCTGTCTCGGTGGCGGAATGGAGCTTTCGATGTGTGCGGATATGCGCATCGCTTCAGAACGCTCCGAATTCGGTCAGCCTGAGTTCAACCTTGGATTGCTCCCTGGCTGGGGCGGAACCCAGCGTCTTTCGAACATCGTCGGCGAAGGAATTGCCAAAGAGATTATCTTTACGGCAGACCGCTACGAGGCCGAAGAGATGGAAGATTACGGCTTCGTGAACGAAGTTGTCGACAATGACGAACTTGAAGAAGCCGCCGTTGAACTTGCAGACGACCTCGCGCGCGGTCCGCCAATCGCCATGGAGTACACGAAACGCGCAATGCTTGCCGGTCGTGACGATACGGATGCTGGTCTCGAAACCGAGGCCTTCGCATTCGGCCACCTCGTCACCACCGACGACGTGATGGAAGGAATCACGAAGTTCATGGGTGACGAAGAGCCGGAATTCAAAGGGAAGTAATCCAAGCTAACCCGCTATTCTCGATTTTTTAGGTCATTGCAGCACAGTCCAGTAGACTATAGTAATCAATTACCACCTGAATTTCTCTCGAGGGAAAATAGTACTCTTTCCTACAACGGTATTTATTCCTGCCCATCTTTTTCCAACGCAATCAGATAGTGGCTCGTCGTCGAGTCATCCGGCCGCCATAAGTCTGTTACCTGCCATACAGTTTCTTGGCAAGCCTCGCGTACGCGTTCAGGGCTAAACAGTCGAAAGAGAAGTGATTTTCCCTGGATTCCGCCATATTCAAACGAAAATACCCGAAATCCAAGTCCTGGTGTGGAGTCTCGACGATGGCCTAGTAAATCTGATGTCGCTTCGTGCGTCGGGTCGTATCCGTCAAATACGAATGTTCCATTCTGTGTTGTAATATCAGCAATTGCAGCAAGACGCTTCTTGAGGCCTGCCATTGATTTTACGAGTCCCATCTGTGTCCCATAACACAGGACAGAATGGAATGATTCGCTGTCGAATTGCGTTTCAAGCTCGAACAAATCACCGATTCTAGCGTCAGTTACACCGCGCTCGCGCATGACGTCCACCAGCAGTTCATCGACCTCAATGGCGGTTGTTTCGAAACGTTTCTGAAAGTAAAGAGCGTGTTTTCCGACACCAGCGCCAATATCTAACAGTGGGCCAGAAAGTTGTGACTCAAGCCAGGATGCATAGGTATCATCCCTTGCTGGAAACGGTGTGAAGTAAAATTCCTCAACAGGATGTTCCATACGGTTAGAGCCATCGCAAGCGTAGAGCGGTTCGGTTTGGTTGTCACGGTGAACATCGGAGAGAGCGTTGGCAAACGGACGATGACTCATCACTGAATCATACTCAATCTAGTGTGAAAAATTGCGGTATGGGACGGCATTGCACAGACCAGGAAAAAGACAGGCTTTATTACCGGCTATGTCCCATGTCGAAATGCGCTCGGTTGGTGTAGTCCGGCCAATCATTTTGGCCTTTCGAGCCGAAGACCGGGGTTCAAATCCCCGACCGAGCATTCTGCGAGGAACAACGGTGACGAGCGGATGCGAGCGAGGAGATTTGAACCTCGCGAGACGAACGGAGTGAGTCTTGCAATCGGGTTCAAATCCCCGAAAGACACGGTCTTTCGTCCGTCGCAAACGCTTGCGTTTGCTCAGCCCCGACCAAGCATTTTGCTGCGAACAAGAGATGTGAGCAACGAGAATTCACAAATTGATAGCCGACAATACCAACCCAACCCTTAATCGGACGGCTATCGTGTTGTTGATAATGAGCCTGTTTACCAAAGTCGGGAAAAAGTTCGAAGAGACGAAGCAGTCCGTCATCGGCAGTAAGCAGTCAACGTATGTCTGTCACTCCTGTGAAGAGGCCGTCGCGGAGGAATATGAACACTGTCCCCACTGTGGAGAAGGGCCGGTGGAACTAGCTAACAATTGTTGAGCGGAATACTGGCCGGCGGAACAACTGATAGCGTGAACGCAGGACAGCGTGGTGAAGAACCTATCGCAACTTCTGTCGAACGGACTAGTTCACTGGCCTTCTTCAGGAGTTGCGAATCCAACGCCACCAGCAATAATCGCTGCTGCAGCGAGAATGGTTGCTCCGAGCGTCACGAAGCCGTCATCCGGGTCCAACCCAGCAATTGCGGCCGCCATATCGACGACGAAGACCGTCACAAATAGGCTTAAAATGACGAACACAAGCATGAAAATTCCAGCAATTATCGCACTAGCCAACGAACCAAATGCATCAAGTAGTCCCATTGCGGATATTCTGTATTGCGTGAACGTACAAATAACTGAGCATAAGGATACTGATAATCAGTTGGCACAATATTCCCAAAGAGTACACGACTAGTACAAAATTGGTAGATTGCGCTGTTACAGGACGTGAGACTAGTAGTGTACTTTATATGCTTCTATCGCTAGGTCAACATATACGACGGTTGATTAACAGCACCGATAGAGGACGCTTTTCAATCAAAGCTACCCATGTTTGACGTAACACAGACCGTTGGTGAACAAGCCCTTCTCCTAGTGGA
>LKNH01000051.1 GCA_001564135.1 Halobacteriaceae archaeon Tc-Br11_E2g27
CCAGGAGAAGATGTTCCGTCGTTCCGGGGTTCGCCTGAAACTGATGCCCCCTACGTCTGGATTTGTGATGAGTTCTACGAGGTCTCATCCGGTGGGAGTACACAGGTCATCAACGACCAGGAACTTCAGATTGCATTTGATACACCGCTTCCAAAAGGATTCGACGACCGTCAACTCGCAATTGAAGCTGCAAAAGACCACATCAGAACACAGTTTGTCCGGATTGGCGTTTCTGCCGATGAGGTTGAACTCAGCGTTCTCACCGTGACGGATGATGGTGAGGAAGTTCCACTGGAATGATAATCAACTCGTTTAGCCCCATCACCGCCGGCATCCCGGACCCTTATTATACTAGGTGTATATATTCCTAATATATGATGTTCGAGCACCCAGCATTCGATTCGCATGAACAGGTCGTCCACGCATCGGACGAAGAAACCGGGTTAACCGCAATTATCGCAGTCCACGATACCACGCTTGGCCCTGGTCTTGGTGGAACTCGTATGCGCGCGTATGATTCGGAGGAGGCCGCGCTCAATGATGTGCTTAGGCTCTCATCAGCGATGACCGCCAAGGCTGCTGCTGCCGATTTAGAGCTCGGTGGGGGAAAAGCCGTCATTATCGGTGAGCCTGAAAAGAAAGATGAGGCATTACTGCGTGCGTATGGTCGCGCGGTGGACCGGCTAGCAGGTCGGTACATCACGTCCGTTGATGTGAACACAGATGTTTCCGATATGGATATTATCGCTGACGAAACACCGTATGTTACTGGGAGAAGCGATGGACTCGGTGATCCCTCACCAATTACAGCACAGGGGGTCATGTATGGCATACGAGCCTGTATCGAACAGGTCACTGGCCGACAATCGCTCGCTGATGTTCACGTTGCAATCCAGGGGCTCGGCAAAGTTGGGACAAATCTGGCGGAAGAGCTGTTAGACCGAGGAGCGACAGTTTCAGTGACTGATATTCACGATGACCATCTTGAACCGTTCGAAGAGGTTTCCGATGCCCGGATTGTCGAACCGGACAGCATCTACGATGTTGACTGTGACGTATTCGCTCCGTGTGCGTTTGGCGGGGCCGTTAACGACGAGACCATCCCACGGCTTAACTGCGATATCGTCGCCGGCGCAGCGAACAATATACTCGCTTCCGAATCCCGGCATTCTCAGGTACTCCATGACAACGATATGCTGTATGTACCGGACTATGTTCTCAATGCGGGCGGCCTGATTACCGTCGCAACGGAGTATTT
The DNA here is from genome assembly GCA_001564135.1 of Halobacteriaceae archaeon Tc-Br11_E2g27. Taxonomy (GTDB): domain Archaea; phylum Halobacteriota; class Halobacteria; order Halobacteriales; family Haloarculaceae; genus Halovenus. The sequence continues at coordinate 1,259 of LKNH01000051.1, forward strand.
CGGAGGAACCAGAGAAGAAGCGTTTGCCGAGGCACAACAGATTGAATCTCGCGTGCACCGACTCATCGAGCAGGCAAAAGAACAGGACATTACCGTTCTCGAAAGCGCACAACGGTACGTCGAAAACCGCCTAGCGACTACCTCTCAGCAACCAACACAAGCCGTCAGTAGCCGATAACCCGGTTACAGGGAGTCGACGAACGAACGGATTTCATCGATGACATCATGTGCGACCGGTGAACCCGGTTCGGAATACTCCGCTGGAACGGAGTCTCCCTCTCCCGGCTGGAACCGGTGGTTGAGTCCTTCGAAGACAGTAATCTCTACATCATCTCGCTCATCAAGTACCTCCCGCCAGATTTCGAGGTCATCCTCGACTGTGACCTGATAATCTCGCCCCCCTTGGACGAGCAACTGTGGCACAGCAAGTTCAGCAGCAGCCGCAGTATGGTCATACTCGGCTACCGACTCGTAATATGGACGACCGCCAAGGTTGTTGACGACCTCACCATCTTCAATCTCAAGCGTTCGTATCTGTTCGGCTATGGCCTCAACCTCTTCGAGCAACTCTGCTTCGTCATCAGTGAGTTCCCCATCGAGCGTCAGGAGATACTCCTGCTGGGCAACAATGGCATCAGCGATTGACCGACCCAGCGGCGCGAGCATGACTGAACCCGCAACACCATCCGCTCGCTCTGCTATCCGTGGTGCAACCGTTCCACCAAAACTGTGACCCGCGACAACTAGGTGGTCGTCTGCTACCGCCTCGTGAGCTTGTAGCGTATCGAGGGCAGCAACTGCATCATCAGTGACAACCTCGTCAATAGTCAACTCGGCGAGGTCAACATCGCAGGCAAACGTACGCTTGTCATATCGTAAGACTGCAATGCCTTGTGATGCCAGCCCCTGTGCCAACTCCTTATATGGTCGGTTTGGGCCTGTCATCAAATCGCGGTCAATCGGACCATTGCCGTGGACGATAACGACGCCAGGAACCGGGTCGTCCGCTTCAGGTATCGAAAGGGTGCCTCCGAGAGTGCACGAATCGGATGCAGAAACTGCAACTTCCTCCTCGAAAAACGCCTCTTCGTCGACATACTCGGGTGCGCTCCAGTCACCCATTGGCGGAATGAAAAAGCCGGCAACATCACGTTCACCCTCGCGGAACTCAACGATGAACTCCTGTGGGCCATCCGGAAAACGTGCAGTGACGGTAACGACCTCAAATCCATCGAACAGTCCCTCATACTGCGCGGAAAGAATATCTTCGGCTTCACCCCGCTGAATTTCAAGGTCGTTCCAGGCTGAGTCGATGACAGCCGAATCAAGCTGTACAGAAACTTCCTCAGCGATGCGCTCGTCCACTTCCTCGTATTCGGCCCGGTTAGCATACCCGACAAATTCGAGCGCAAGCGCTTCGTACTCTGTGGGAGACGGTGGTGAGTCGGGTTCAGTCGGTTCGCTATCGTTATTCGCGTCGTCTTCATCGCCGTCATCACTCCCAAAACAGCCTGCCAGCTACACGCCTAAAGCGACAGTACCGCCGCGAAGGAGCGTCCGCCGCGTTGAGGTCATTTCAGTATCCGAGGGGTTATCCATATTGGAACAGTCGCTGTCGAGAGTAAAAAGGACAGAGATACGATTTCCAGGAATTCGTTGTACCGTCTTACTACGTATTCAATCGGCAGCAACCTCGCCTGAGCCAGTTACCGCATTCGGGTCCTGAATCCAGAGGTCACCGAACAGTTCATCCTGGCGAAGGCGAACTGTCCCACGGTGGGAAAGAAAGAGCAATCCGAGGAAGGTATCCACACGCGAGCCACCGGCCTTGGACACCTCCTTGAACAGCACCTCCTTTCGACCGCGGTCATATTGCTCTCTCACAGCAGTTCTGACGTTATCAATGACCGCCTCAATATCCTCGCCGTGGACCTTACCCGTGACATCCTCTTCAGTTGGTTCGTCATCGGCGCGGAACTGGTCTGCAGACCGGTAATCCATCTGTTGTGTGCCCCGCTGGAAACCCCCCGGTGAGTTGCTGGTATCGTATTCTCTGGACTCTTTCCACCAGTTGTCCCGTTCTGCGCTCCGCAGTTCCCGAACCAGTTCATCAAGCGTCTGTGGCATCCCCCGGGCCCGTTTCCGTTCAAGTCGCCGGTCCATTTCACGCTCGAGCGTGGCAAACGGGTCCGGTTCATCAAACGGCGTCTCAGAGCCCTCAAGTGCCCGCTCCCACGGCTCCGGTTCCTCGTCTTCGGGCTCGTCCTCGGACATCAGCGCATCGCCTTTCATCCGGAGCAGGACACTGGCATAAAACAACGCTCGACCGGAGGTTCGCAGGTCGGACTCATCCAGCCGGTCAAGGAACTTATCCGTCACTTCGACGATGTCGATATCCCACGGGTCAATCTCGTTATCCTTTGCCAGTTGGACAAGGACTTCCACCGGTTCGACAGTGTCTTCATCTCTAGCTTTCTCTTCACTAGCTTCTCCTTCAGTTTCCGGACTCTCCCCGTTCGTTCTTGGTGAGCCAAACGGACTGTCACCGGCGCTGTCAGCTGGTCGTTCCCTATCTTCGTGGCCGGTGATATCGAGCGGTATCTCCTCAGTCATCCGCCGGCACCTCGCCACCAGAAAGGTCAATTCCTGTCACCGATGAAACGTTGTTTTCTTGCATTGTCACACCGATTGCGCGCTCTGACCGGTCGAGCATTGCTGAGCGGTGAGAGACGACGACAAACTGTGCTTCGCCAGCGAGTTCATCAACCATCTCGCCGACCAGGTCAGCATTCGCTGCATCGAGGAAGGCATCGACCTCATCCAGCGCATAAAATGGTGCCGGGTTGTGTCGCTGGATGGCGAAAATGAATGCAAGCGCCGTCAACGATTTCTCGCCGCCGCTCATCGCATTAAGGCGTTGAATTGGCTTATCGCCCGGCTGAGCTTTCATCGTGAGCCCGCCATCAAACGGGTCCTCCTCGTTTTCGAGGTGGAGTCTGCCGGTCCCGTTCGAGAGTCGCTCAAAGATATCCTGAAACTGTTCGTCGATGGCCTCGTAGGCATCCATGAACGTCTCTTTTTTCCGTGCCTCGTACGATTCGATTCGCTCACGGATACCATCGGCCTCCTCGACGAGGATTGCCTTCTTTTCGCGGAACTCCTCGAGTTCCTCGTGAACGCGGTCGTACTCCTCGATAGCCAGCATGTTCACTGGCTCAAGTGCAGACATTTCGCCTTCGAGGCGTTGAATCTCTGCTTCGACTTCTTCGTGGTCCGGTACCTCCTCTGGGTCGTACTCACCGACCTCCGCTTCTAGCTCATCTATTTCCCAGTCAAGGCGTTCGTGGTCCTCTTGTAGGTCTTTTAGTGCGCTCTCAACGTCTGTAACCTTATCCTTGGCATTATCGCGTTTCCGTCTCGCCGTTTCGACTTCCTCACGCAGTTCGCTACGCTCTTCTTTCAGCTCTTTCAACTCCTCTTCGAGGTCTGCAACTTCCGCTTCTTTTGTCTCCAGAAGCTCCTCTTTCTCTACAATCTGTCCCTCAAGCTCCTCGATACGTTCTTCTGCAGCATCCTGTTTGTCGGCGGCAGACTCAATATCTTCACGAAGGGTTTCGATAGCTTCCTCTGCGTACTCGCGTTCGAGTTCCAGCTTTTCGAGCTCCGAGTCGAATTCGCTGACACGACGTTCGAGGTCATCGATGTCCTCGCGGATGGTCTCGGCTTTTGCTGAGAGTTCAGGGAGGTCCGAATCGGCAACTTCGGCTTCAAGTTCGGCGATTGTCTCCTCAATCACTGCAATCTCGTCGTTTTGCTCGGCAATGGCAGCCTCCAGTTCGTCCATCTGGTCGGAAACTGATTTGCGGTCGTCTTCTATCTCCGAAAGCTCGGCTTCGAGCCGTTCAATTCTTTCGCGTTCATCCGTGATTTCGCGCTGTCGCTTTTCAATTTCGGATTCGAGCTCCCGAACTTTCTCTGCGGCATCTGACTCCTTCTCGCGTGCATCATCGAGACGTTCTTCGACATCCCGAAGGTCAGTTCGAACCGACTGTCGTTCGGTTTCGAGGTCGTTAATTTTGGCTGCCACGCGTTCAAGTTGGCCCTCACTGCCTGCGAAAGAGTATCGTGACCCCTTGCTCGACCCACCAGTCATCGCTCCGGATTTTTCGACCAGGTCACCATCGAGAGTGACGATACGGTAATTCCCCATCAGCTCTCGGGCTGTCTCGATACTGTCAACAACCAGCGTATCTCCAAGCACGTACGAAAAGACGCCCGAGTATTCGGGGTCAAAATCAACGAGGTTAATGGCAAAATCAACGACTCCATCATGCTCGGGAAGCGATGGAAGTGACCGCTGGTGCATTTCAGTCAGGGGAAGGAATGTTGCCCGTCCTGCATTCCGAGATTTGAGATACTCGATACAGTGCTGGCCGATGCCGTCATCGTCGACGACAACGTTTGCCATCCGACCGCCAGCAGCCGTCTCACAGGCAGTTGCATACTGGTCCATAACACTACCGAGTTGTGCAACGGTCCCGTGAACGCCATCAACATCTGCATTGAGTATGCTCGTCACCGCACGGCCGTAGGAGCTGTCACCTGATTGGCCTGCCTTGGCCTCAAGTTCCGCATATTGCTGTTGGGCAGCGCTGATTTCGTCTTTGATATCGTTTAGCGTGCTCTGGAGTTCCCGCTTTTCATCGCGCAGGTCATCGACGACTTCCTCCATCGTTTCGCGGTTAGCTTTCGCCTTCTCGAGTTCGAGTTCGAAATCCTCGATTTCGGATTCGATATCTGGGATTCTCCCCTCGATTCGCTCGATTTCCTCGCGTTTTTCCCGCTGCTCGTTTGACCGGCGGCGCGCTTCATCGAGAAGCCGGTCTTGTTCTCGTTGGAGGTCGTTTTTCTCGGATTTTGCAGCTTCAAGCGCCTGTTTTCGGTCCTGGAGTTCGTTTTTGACCTCTTCGAACTCGTCGCCGACTTCGTCAATCTGTTTCTCGACGGTTTCGAGCGTTGATTCTTTCTCCTGAATCGTCGCCGCAATCGATGATTTTTCAACTTTCGTCTCACGAATGTCGGATTCGAGGTCGTCAATTTCCTCCTGTTTTCGGTCAATCTTCACAAACGCCTGTCTGCGCTCAGCTTCGGCTTCCTCGATACGTTCTTCAGCAGCCTCGATAGCATCGTCGATACGTGCGATATCCCCTTTGATTTCCTCGATTTCTCGCTTGATTTCGAGCTGTTCGTCCTCGCCCTTTCGCTCGATTTCCTCGTTGAGTTCGGCTAACTCATCTTCTAACTCCATCAGGGTTTCCTGATGCTCATCGAGAGTCGACTGTCGTGTTGAAAGCTCTTCTTCTCGCTCGGAAATCTTCGCTTTCAGCGACTCACGTTCAGCACGTTTATCCTCAAGTTCGGCGGCTTTACGATACCCTTCGTAGGTTTCTTTTTCGTCTCGTAGGTCCTGGTAGCGAAGGGCAGTCTCTCGCTCGTCTTCGAGCTGTTCGAGACGGTCCGCTTTCTCTTCGATACGAAGGTCGGCCTCATCGATGTGGTCTTCAACTGCATCGAGTTCCTCGAAGGCATCCTCTTTTTTGGCATCAAACTCCGCAACACCAGCGATTTCGTCGATAATCTGGCGGCGGTTGCCGGGGGTCATGTTGATAATCTCGGTGACATCGCCCTGCATGACGACGTTATATCCTTCCGGCGTGACACCAGCGGCAGCGAGTAAATCTCGGATATCAGAGAGGTTCACCGAGCGACCGTTGATATAATAATAAGAGTAATAGTTTTCTTCGGTCTCTTTGACTCGTCGTTTGATGCTGATTTCGTCGATGTCCCCGACATCTTCGGTCCCGGTCGCTGTGACGACTTGTCCCCGTTCGAGCGTTCTATCGCTGTTATCTAATACGACTTCGACGCTTGCTTCGCGTTCGCCCTGAAATGATTCTCCTTCCTGATGACCAGGATTGTAGATGAGGTCAGGCAATTTCTCAGCACGTATTCCGGACGTTCGTGCCAGTCCTAACGCGAAGAGAATAGAGTCGATAACGTTCGACTTGCCCGAGCCGTTCGGGCCAGTGACGGTGGTAAAGTCCTCGTAAAACGGCAAGCGGGTCTTCCGACCAAAGCTCTTGAAGTTGTCAAGGACGAGCTCTTTGATATACATGGGGATGCTCGTGGAGGAGTCGCGGCCTCACGCGATGATGATGTCGTCCGTCTCCTCCGTGTTATCCGTGCTGTTGTCGCCCTGGGGTTTAGTTTCTTCGCTGGCAGCCTCTGCTTGTTCAACAGATTTCTCAATCTCGTCTGTGTCTTCTTCTTTCTCACTTGCTGGAACGAACCCGAGGTCAGCATCGGAAGCGTTCTCCAACTCTCGGATACGAACTTTGCATTCGATAAGTTCGTCTGTCAGCCCTTCGACTGATGCTTCAAGCTCCTGTACGCGAGATTCAAGTTCCTCAACCCGGTTCGGGCACATATCTGCAACAATTTTCCCGGCTTACATAAACCTGTGTCAGACATCCATCCGAACGCTGATACGAACTGTGGTATCATACCACACTGGCAATCCGGTCAACGGAACAATTGATAGTTCTCACGCAAGACGGGTGGTGACGAATCTATCACAGCTTCCGTCGACCGGTATACCTCTGTTTTGCCTGTGTCAACGCAGCCTGTGCGCTTGCTGCGTCTTTGAGTCCTGACCCGGTAATCACGCCAACAGCCGTCTCGGAGGGGTCTATAAGGTCTCGTTCACGTGCTGTGTGAATCCCTGCGATGACCGCAGCGCTGGCCGGTTCTGCGAAAATACCTTCCGTGCGGCCAAGCCGTCGGATGGAATTGGTGATTGCATCCTCGGAAGCAAGAACGCTTGTTCCATCACTTTCTGCAAGTGCGTGGCAGGCCTCTTCAAGACGGTGTGGTTCCTGGACGTCGATACTGTCCGCTTGCGTCTTCTCTCCCGAGCAGTTGGACGGGTCCGCTTTGACACTATCGCTGGTGGCGTATCGCTCGTGAAACGCATCATGAATTGTTGTCGCGCCTCGTGTCTGGACGCCGAGCATCCGTGGTGCCTCTTCAATAAACCCGAGTTTTGAAGCAAGGAAGAGACCCTTCCAGGCACCAGCCAGCGTCCCACCGTTGCCCATTGGCATGACAACCCAGTCAGCATCGGGGCAATCAGCGGAGATTTCAAATCCAAGCGTGGCTGCGCCCGCGGCGGTAAACGGGGAAGCACCTGCACTACGGTCAAGCCATCCCTCATTTGCGACGGTCTCTGCACACGCGTTGAATGCAGTGGCGTAGGTGCCATCAATTCTGTTGACTGTTGCGCCATAGATTTCTGGTTGAACAGCCTTCGTCTGCGGAGTAGTGGTCGGAACAAACAACCGACAATCGAGTCCCGCACGGGCAGTATACGCGGCAATCGATGCTGCTGCGTTACCCGTCGAGGCACACGCAATCGTATCGTGTCCCTGTTCGCGGGCATACGTTGCTAACACGGCGCTTCCCCGGTCTTTTGTTGACCCGCTCGGTAGTTGTCCTTCGAGTTTTAATCGAAGGTCGATATCGAGTTCACCGCCCAACCTGTTTGCAGTGATGCAGTCTGTATCTCCTTCCCCAAGCGTGACTGGCTGTGCCCCTGTCACCGGGAGTAACGGACGATACGACCAGATATCTCCGGTATCGGCTACAAGCGAACTAAGAGTTGTTTGGAGTCTCTTATAGTCATATGACAGATGAACATGCCCGAGACAGCTATGCGTGGTTGCCGAGTCAGAGCAGCAACTGTCCCCCGAACGACCAAGCGGTTCACCGGGGGAAAACCGGTTCCCACACCTGTCACACACCAGCCTGACACCGGGTTCCATCTATCGAACAGGGGGACCTACAGCCCTATATGCTTTCCCGAACGTTTCGCTGTTGGAATCCGGACCCTTCATATCTCTCCTCCCCAACGTGATGCGTATGTCGTTACAGGTTCGGAGACGCCTGGGGCTGGCTGATATTATCACGCTTTTCAATGTGGTGATTGGCACGGTTGCCATGGCCGTTGCTGTTCTTGGCGAAGTACAGCTGGTCGCACAACTGATTTTGTTGGCTGCGGTTGCCGACGGACTCGACGGAATTGTTGCCCGGTTTCGTGGTGGGACGGAGGTCGGTCCGTTTCTCGATTCAATCGCAGATATCGTCTCGTTCGGAACGACACCGGCTCTTTTTGTGTTCGTTGCCGTCCGTGAGGAGTGGGGTCCGCTTTCGGAAAGCCCTGAACTGTTTGCACTCGCCGCAGCAGTCGCATCAATGTTCGTCGTCTTTTCCGTGCTCCGGACCGCCTTATACACGGTCTTTGTCGGAGAAAACGAAACACGACCGGGGATTCAGAACACGCTCGGTGGAACAATTCTAGCTGCCGGCTATCTGGCCGGAATAACCATGGTTCCAGTCTTGCTTGCAGCAACCGCAGTCCTGTCTGTGCTGATGGTTGCTCCGTTCCCGTACCCTAAATTATTGAACCGCGATGCGTTTGCGATGAGTATTATCCAGTTCGGAGCTATCCTCGTGCCGACGGTTGCCAACCGGCTGTTCCCACGACTGTTGCTCGTCGCAGCGCTTGCGTATCTGCTTCTTGCGCCACGATATTATTGGGGAGAAAAATAGGCATAGCCTTCACTGATTGGGCGAGAACTCCCACCCAGTAAAGAGTGATACTACCGGACGTAAGCTATTGAACAATCTCGCCACCCCCAGGGGTGGCGAGTATGGTAACGAAGTTACGTCCGGCAGTATGAGGAAAACGAGTTACGATGGTTGTTCGCGGTTGACCACAGTATCGAACAAATCCAAGACGAATGCCCGCATGTCGGGGAGCCACCTGCTGAGATATAGAAATCCGACCACTGCAGCGAGAATGACGAAGGTTTGTCCGATTGCCACCTCCGCAATGAGGTAGGTGACATCTAGCGTGTTGCTGGCACCGATTAGCGGTCCAAACCAGTCCCTAGCCATGGCTGCCCCAACGAATACAATTCGAACGCTGTTGATAAGAGCAACTGCGACGAGTACAAACGCCAGCCCGATGGCTCGGTTACGCCATGACGTTCGTGTCGCCAGGACAAGCCCTGAAAAGAGTGCAAACGCGTCGATTCCCGTGCACCCACGGGTAATTGTAATGTTCCCTCCGTTAGCGAAGCCAAGCCGGTACATGCCGCCGGTGGATGCCGAGGGCTCGATAACTGCCTGAATGCCCAGCCAACCAAAAAGGTGAGTGAACTGGTTGGCAAGCGCCTCCTGTAATGCAAGTTCCAGCGCAGGTACAAGTTCGAACGGAACCAGCACAAGCAGTGTTACAGCGGCGGTTGTCGTCAACTGGGGTGCCCGTTCCCAGTTCCGAGAATGCAGCAAAATTGCATAGAGACAGAGTATGGATGCGGCGGTTGCGATAAGCGCCCAGAAATACTGGTCAGTTCTCCCGGCAGTCACGTACCTGATGGCCAACCAAACAAGCGTCACGATAACGAAAGAGAATCCCCCAAGACTCAGATACCGACCACGGCATTCGTCTCCGAATGCAAACAGAACTGAACCGAACACTAACAACACAGTACTACCAAGCAGCGACAGATCAAAGATGGTGAACATCATTGCGTCTGTTTGACTGGGTTCATTCCAGCGGGTGGATAGCCTATTGACCGAACCTATCCCAGGCGCGTGCGAGAAGTGCGCCGGCACCAAGGCCAAGGCCAACGGCAGGTAACGTCATTCCTGGAACGCCGTAATCGTCGTCCCGTGAGTCGGTGGCATTCTCGTCTTCCTCTGGCGTGTTCTCCGTCTTGGTTTCCTCATCGAACGTCTCGATAACCTCTGGTATGACACCGACATCAGGTTGGTAGTGGTGGCTGTGGTCATCAAGTTGTTTCTCGTGGTCCGTATAATTGGCCGGCGGCTCCCCATCACATCCGTCGTTACCGATAGCGCGGGAGAACTCATACGTCGTAAACGCCCAGTCCAGAATCGTATCGTCCTCCATCCAGAAATTCTCTGCGTGCTGGACGACGCGCTCGATCGCTGGCCCGTATCTGCCGTCCATTGCAACGGAATCATTTTCGATAGCACCGGCAAGGAAAATGGCGCTGGTGAGAATGTTATACTCTTCTCGGTGGTCGAGTTCTAGCAGTGTTTCGGCGACAACACGAGCACCGAGAGAATGGCCTTGCAACCGAACTGTCGTGTCAGGGTTATCCTCCTTGAAATCGACGAGGAACTGGGCTAGTTTTGGTGCGTTTTTGTCAGCGATATCCTTCGCGTTCCACCAGGCATAGCTTGAATCCCAGACGAGACCGCTTACGGTTCCATCGTAGTCTTGCTCCTCGTAGGCTTCTTTCGTTAGTTTGACTCGGCGCTTACCACATTCAGAGCCGTTCTGCCAGCCATGACAGTGGATAACGAGTTCATCCGGGTTATCCGGGAATGGCGTACCTATCCTATCATACTCCGTTTTGGCATGGCCATCAACTAACTGAACACTCCCCATCCAGTCCGTATCAATGTGGTCTGCTGTATAGACTGCAGTTGGGTCTTCTTCGACATCACAGTCTCCGCTTTTATCACCTGAATCACCAGCGGTGGCTGGCTGTGTGGTTACGGCTGCTCCAGCGAACACGGTTCCTGCTGTCCCCACCCCTTTGAGGACTCCACGTCTCGATATCCGTCTTGCACTGTCCCGCCCTTCATTTCCCCCCGCATACTGAGCAGTATGTCGGAAAGAAAGCATATAAAGCTATCTTCCACATTTGTTATTAAAATTGATACTTGTAAGAGGGAGCATTTTGTACCCTTTCAAGCCATGTATCGGTACAACATACCAAGACGTTGGG
>LKNH01000052.1 GCA_001564135.1 Halobacteriaceae archaeon Tc-Br11_E2g27
ATCTCCACTCCGCATCTTTATATGGTGAACGTGCGTAAATCTACGGCGTCATTGGGCTACGCCTGACTGCCTGAAAGCTCTTTGTTCCCGATTTGTTCACGCCGTAGATACACACTTCACTTCTGATAATAGACCACTGTTCAACTACTTTGAGTTTCCAAGGGTGATGGTTAACTGACTGGCCACCAAAAAATACGAGAGAGGGTGTACTACTGTGTTTGAATGTTCCGTTCTTGATTTATAGCTCACTAACGAGTTGTTCAAACTTTTCCTCACCATATACGTCTCTGTGTTCCAAGACCTCTTTCCCTTTATCAGTAATGATATAGAGTCCACTGTTTTCAGCGGGACCCACCCGTGCAACAAGGCCGTAGTCGAGAAGAATTGGGAGACGAGTGTTGATATAGGCGCGGTTTTTGTCTAATTCAACGGCAATATTAACTGCATTATTACGCTTCTCATCAGATAATACATCTAATATTTCGAAATCAGTGGGGACAACTAATTTCATATATTATTGCTAGTCCTTCTATGGTGATTGTTATGTGTCTTTTGTACAGCAGTAGTATCTACTTATAGTATATTTAGTTTTATCAGTGCTGTAACTTACTGCCCACTTCGGCCCCTGTCAGATAGAGTAGCCACAACCGTTTGTCACTATTTTTATTTATTATTTGACTATTTTGACTAGAGTCTGATTTTTATTTTTGATAACTGTCTGTTTTTTTCATCAATTTCTTTGCCAAGTCAAGGGTTTCAATAATTTGTTCATGCTCTACTTTTGCTTCTTCCAGCATTTGCATTACTGCCTGGTTATTCTTTTCACGATTAGTGCGAATGGTTTGCAAAATTAAATACTGCTCCAATGCCCGTCCTGTTTTGCTATGAGCTCCCAACAGGCACCTTGCAATCTCCCACTCGAACTCCTCTGCTGTGAGGTCCTCAAATTCTTGTGTTGTAATATCTATCTCTGTGCTCGTCATAACCTTATTTTTTCACCGGTGGACAACCGACGGACGTTAGTCAACTACTACCGTTTAGTATGCAAATCTACTTTTGTCTTCAAACACTAAAACTTCTACGGATATGATACCATTGTATGTAATGGATACTGAATTTGATTCCTTGTCTTTCAATTCTTTCTCCGGAACCAGTACAGTAAATTTGGCTCGGTTACGGTTCTCAGCGGCGGTGCTTTCTCAACGAATGTCTCAGCAATTGATGCTGACAGACATTATAGACCCTGAGCTAAATTTGCATACTTCGAAATCATAATAAAATAGTTCATCAACAGTCTTTTTCGAAGAGCGTCTGAATCTGCTCAACAACTCAGCACAGTTTTCTCTTCACTCGGTACAGAGGTCGACGTAATTCCGCAAAATCCGCAGTCCAACCTCTCCTGACTTTTCGGGGTGGAACTGTGTCCCAAAGACGTTGCCGCGCTCGTTGGCGATAACGCTTGGAAAATCGAGTCCGTAGTCAGTGGTTGCAACTACTGCGCTCTCGTCATCTGGTTGGGCATAATAGGAATGGACGAAGTATGCGTACTCCCCATCAACACCCTCGACGAGGGGATGCTCACGCTCGACGGAGAGTTCGTTCCAGCCCATCTGTGGTACCTTTACCGAGTCGGGAAACCGGAGGTTTGTCCCCGGAATCAAATCGAGTCCCTCCGCACTTCCCTCGCCGGCGTGTTCGGCCTCCTCGCTGTCGGAAAGCAGCATCTGCATGCCAAGACAGATGCCGAAAAACGGCTTGCCCGTCTCTGCCTGTTCGAGTAACGCATCGCGGAATGGGCCGGCGTTTTCCATCCCTTCGCTGAACGCCCCGACGCCGGGCAGGACAATACCGTCGGCAGTGTCGAACTCCGCTGGCTCGCTCGTGAGGGTGACCGCCGCACCGGCGCGTTCGAGTCCTCGGGTAACGCTCCGGAGGTTCCCAAGTCCGTAATCGACGACCGCAATATCGGCTGTCGTCTGTCGTGTCGCATTCATACGTTCGGATATGCCACCGTTGGCTAAGTGCGTTCGCATGTCCACAGTATGTGCCGACCGGCAAAACAGTCCTGAGACTTCCGTCGTAGCAAAGCGCCAGCGCTTTTGTCCAGTCACTCATAGTCGCTCTCGTGCAGATTGTCGGCTACGAAACGGCACCAGTCGGGGAGGAGGATTCGCCAGCCTTGCTGCTTGCTGAAGATGGGGAACTAACACGAACTCCACTCACACCGAGAACTGAACTACAATACAGCCTTGGGGACCGTTTCTGTGCCGGCACTATCGATGACGGGCAGCATTTCTCCTGCAACAACGAGAAGTCCCCATACTGTGACCAGCACACCAGCAGATGGGCGTGTGCGCGCTGTACCGGTGACTGTTCGATGCCGCTTGAGACGTGCCACGAAGAACATGCCATCTACCTGGCAGCGTTCGCACCGGCAACGTTCAAAGTAGGCGTCACGCGCTCGTGGCGGCTCGAAACCCGACTCAGAGAGCAAGGGGCCGACCGTGCGGCACACCTTCGGACTGTTGCAAACGGCCGGGTCGCTCGACGAATCGAGGCCGAAATCGCCGCCGATATCGGCGACAGGGTGCGGGTGCCGACGAAGATTCACGGGCTTCACGAATCCGTCGACACGGAGCGATGGGAACAGTTGTGTACCGACTATGAGCCAATTGAAGAGTTTTCGTTTGCGTACGACTTTTCGCTTTCCGAGCGTCCGATGGCCGAAACTATCGCAAGCGGGACGGTTCGCGGAACACAGGGGCGTGTTCTCATCCTCGACCGCGCTGGCAGTACCTACGCTGTCAACCTGCGTGATCTGGTTGGCTATGAGGTGACCGAAGGCGGGACCGACAGGGCGTTGCAGTCGAGTTTTGCTGCGTTTGAATAAGGCTGCTGACTTCTGAGTAAGGCCGCTGGCGTTGCTAATCGTGAACTAACACATCAAGCACATCCGGCCCAGAGGTTTCAAGCGCCTCCGAAAGTGTTGACCCAATCTCATCCGGTGTTTCCACCAGATGGCCGCGTGCGCCGTGGCTTTCGGCATTCTTCACGAAATCCACTGGCGGCTCGAAATCCATCCCGACGAAATCGTAATCTTCCTCCTCGCCGCCCATCACTTTGAGCGTGTTATCCTTGAGAATCCGGTAGTTACGGTTGTCCGGAATTACGACAGTCAGGTCGAGGTCGTGACGGGCGGCAGTATACAGCGAGTGGGGATAGTAGAGATACGAGCCATCGCCGACGAACCCGATGATGTCACGGGAATTCTCCTGCTCGGCTTCGGCGAAGGCGGCCCCGACCGAAGCGGGTAATCCATAGCCCAGGCCACCGCCCTTATTCGAAATGTACTGCTGTGGCTGGAACGGCCAGCGGGTAAGCATCGCATACTTCGAGGTCACACCTTCATCGACGATGTAGGCATCTGGGGCAACCTCGTACATCGCATCGACCAGTTCGGCTTTGGAAGCACGGGGGTCATCCGGCTTTTCATCCTCACCCATCTGCCTGACTCGAGCGGCGACGAATTCCTTTTGTGCGGCAATCGTCTCAAGCCGCTCGGCTCTGGTCTCTTCGGAGAGTTTCTCCTGAACGCGTTCGGCCAGCCCGCTCATCACCCGTCCCGGGTCACCGATAAGGGCGGCATCCGCAGGCTGGTTTTTGCCGATTTCCCAGGCGTCGTCGCTGATATGGATACAGGTGGTCCCATCTGGAACCAGCGCACTTTCGTGACGGGTGAGCGTCGTATTCGTCGAACAGCCGATAAAGAGCAGGGTATCCGCGCTCATTAGCGTTCGTGCGAGGTCTTCATCCGGCGGAATATACGAGACCCACTGGTCGTGGTCAGCCGGGAAATCAATCTCACAGGCGAGAATCTCAGCGTGGACGCGTGCCCCTGCGGCTTCCGCCAACTCGACAGCCTCCGGGACGGCATCGGCCCGTGCAACCCCATCGCCAACGACCATCGTGACATCATCTGCCTCGACGAGGAGGTCCGCAGCAGCCGTGAGCTGTGCGGGGTCGCCTGCTCCTGCATCGGGAATCGGTCCGAGCCGCTCAGGCTCTGTCTCGGTCTCCGCAAGCATCACGTCGAGCGGTAATGCCAGAAAGACGGGACCGGTCGGCGGTGTGAGCGCCGTCCTGACCGCTCGTCTGAGCATTGTTGGGAGAGTCTCGACCGAGAGCACTTCCGCCGACCACTTTGTGTACTGGTCGACCATCGCAAGTAGATCCCCGGAGAGAATCGGCTCCTCGTGGCGGAAATCGAGGCTATGATTGCCCGCTGTCACAAGCAGCGGTGCACCGGCAACGTCAGCCGCGTAGAGATTTCCGAGCCCATGTGCGAGGCCGGCATTCAGATGTAAATTGGCCACGCCGAGCGGAAGCGAATCCCCTGTCCCAAGCTGTTCCTCCTCGTTGTGGGCGTGATACCGGCGCGTACTTGCGTAGCCGCCAGCCATCCCCACCGCGATATCCTCGTGTAACCCGAGGACATACTCCATATCGCTTTCCCCGATGGCGTCGACGACAGGGAGTTCGGTCGTCCCCGGATTCCCAAACACGTGTGTTACCCCATACTCCGCTAACGTGTCGACAAACAGCTCGCTGCCAGTGCGAGTCATACTCTCCCGTATACTTGTCGGTGACTAAATACCTCCGGGCATGGCCTGGGGGTCGGACGGTAGCTATTCGGCCAGGTTCCGTTCACTGTCAATAGTCTCGAAGAGTTCGTCTAACTCCGGTCTGTCCCACATCGAGGTCCCCTCGTGTGCGTAGCAGATTGTTGGTTCACCATCACCACGACAGTCGAGCACCACCGCTTTTGGCATCCGACCAAAGAAGTCACTTACTTTCCCGAGGATGCCGAACCTGACCGGCTGCTCGTAGGCTTCTGCGACATGCTTTTGTGGGTCAGCACAGAGCGGATACGGCAACTCGTATTCGCTTTGCCATTCGGCCACGCGTTCGCGGGGTTCCGGGACGATAGAGACCACTTCGGTCTCCCGGTCGCGGAACTCGTCGTACCAGTCGGCAAATACCTGCACTTGCTTTCGGCAGTTGCCACAGTGATAGTCTCGTTGGAACAACAACAGCGAAAATTTGGTTGTCTCAGCCAGCGTTGCAAGCGAGAGCGGGTCAGGCCCGGAGGCGACGTTCGGTAACTCGAACGATGGTGCTTGCGTCACACAAACGCTTGGAGATAGACAAGTAAAATAGTCCGGGCTATCGGCAACTTCAGGCTGTTGCTGACAGTGTCATAGTGATTATTGCGGTAATTTTCGTGGCTCTGACACAGCGATTGTTGTCTCAGGATGTATAACACACAGTTTGCGTTTCCTCGGCGGTAACAACTCGCAATAATCACTATCAGGCTCGAGGTTCCGACTCTTGTATTTCGGCTATGGAATCCATTTCCCGAATCTCTTCCACATCCAGCTTATCAAGCAAGTTGACGAACGCTCCGGGGTCAGGAACGAGAAAGATACGAATCTGAAATTCGGTCTCCTCGTCGTGTAAATCGACCACCGAATCGAGCACAATCGAAAGGGAGTCGTCGTGAATATGTGAGAGCGTCTCATCTGCAATTGATTGTGCATCGCCGTAATCCAGTTCCGGCGTTTCCATGTTGATTGTTGTCTCCAGCGTATTGGCAATGCCGTCTATAAAGCCGGACGTAAGAATATTACACATCTCCTGTAACGCACTTTCTTGCAGTTGATTGAGGTCCCCGTCTACCTCCTGGCCAGTCATATGTTTGGCAATCTCCTCTCCGGTTCGGTCGCCAAACGCCATCATAAATACGCCGTATGGTGGTTCTGTGAGTCGAATATTCACGTGATGAAACTCTCCCTCACCGATTTCCTGTGGGATATCGCCAGGCTCGACAAACGAGAGCGTCTTGATACGAATGTCTGCCTCGATATCTGCCATCGTCGAGAGCGCATCCGCGACGTTTTTCGCCCCATGTTGGATAAGTTTCCCGATAATTGTAAGCTTTCGAATATCGATGAGGATAGGCATTGACGGATATACCGAAGCGAGCCGGTTAGTAATTTTCTCTCCGCGAACCTGTTGATAGATGCATAATAAAAGTATCAGCTGTGATACTGAGAGAGGAAATCACTGCACAGAGACCAAAGCAATTGGTGGAAGTTATTCTCATTGTTGACAGCCACTCACCATTCGCACCGCTGGAGTGAGCGCTCTCGGGGTGTCGACACATTGCCTGTAGGAGGGCTTAGACAGCGATTTCGCAGGAAATGTGTTAACGGGTCTCAGAGTAGTGTTATAACCCTCCGGCCAATAGGAACAGTTGACCATGAAAAAGCAGGAACTCATTCACCTTCACGGCCTGCTCGCACAAGTACAGAACCACTACGAAGAGCAAACAGGCACTGAAGTCTCCCGTGAAAAATACGTGGAACTTGGCGTCCAGCCAACGTCCATTCATAAATCGAAGACTGACCACAAGGACGCAGTCTTTGCGCTTGCAACCAGCATCACTGACGAAATGTCCGTCGAAGAATCCGAACCAATCTCCGCTGCTGCTGACTGAGGCTTTTCATTTCCTACTTTCCCTGCCTGCTCTTGAGCGGATGCACTGTCAATCTGTCTTTCACCCATCAGGGTCGTACTCTTTGTCAAACTGTTCGAGGTCGCTGAACGATTCAACCACCTCCACTGCTATTGCCGTGTCCTTTCTGGAGGGTTGGAGAAACACGATGATATGCTCATCACCTGGCTCAGCGACCGTAACCACCTGTTCTGTTTCCGTCTCCTCGTCAAACAACCACTCGGTCTCTACCGAGACAGCAACTGTATACGACCCATTTTCAGTTAGCACATCCTGATAGAGCTCCACGGTATTTTCATCGGTCTCGACTGTCGCTTCGTTATCATCAGTGGTGGTCTGTGCACCGACAGCAAATCGCTCATCAAGGAGAGCTCCGCCGCCTGGACCAGTGACGATGATGGTGCCCGTCAGGGAGTGTTGTGACCCGTTGATAACGGTAACGTCCTCCAGTGCGAGTCCGCCGATAAAATCAATGAGTGTTGAACAGCCGGCAAGGCTGCTGCTCCCGAAGCCGGCAGTCACCGCAAGAACGTGCCGCCGGGTCAGGTCAGTTGCTGGTAGGGGTACAGCTGGTAACTTCTTCCGCGGGGACATCGTTTAACTATCTATCATCATACAATAAAAACAATCGGGCGCGTTTCACAGGCTGGCCAATGGTCCGTTTCGTCACGTACTTGCCCCGGAAGGCCCAAGACTGACCAATGAAATATCTTGAGCGCCGTCAGGACCGCATCGAAAAGCGGCTTGAAGCCGTTCTCGATGGGGTTGAACCGGATGCGCTCTCGGAGCAGGTTCGACATGTCGCGCTCTCCGGCGGGAAGCGGGTTCGTCCGACGGTCACAGTTCTCGTCTGCGAGACGCTTGACGGCGATATGGACCGGGCTGTTGAGTTTGCTGTCGGCATCGAACTTGTTCACAACGCCTCGCTTGTTATCGACGATATCATCGACGAATCCGAACTCAGACGCAGCACTCCGGCTGCATGGACGCAGTTTGGGCACGGATCAGCAATCCTTGCATCCGACGGATTGCTTGGCGAAGCGTTTGCCCTCTTTTCATCCGACGAACGCGCGATGCAAGCTGTCTCTGAAGCGATGGTCGAACTCGGTGAAGGCGAGGCAAGCGAGCTTATCGCTCAACCAACGAACGAAGCGGAGTACCGCGAACTTGCTCGCCGAAAGACTGGTGCACTCTTTCGGGCGGCTGCGGAGCTTGGAGCGATTGCTGCAGATGCCGATACCTACACTGTCGAGGCATTCGGACAGTATGCAGAGCGTGTTGGGATTGCCTTCCAGATGCGCGATGATGTGCTTGATGCGACAGCCGACCCGGAAACGCTCGGCAAGCCAACGGGTCACGATGCGGAGATGGAACGTCCCTCGTTTGTTGAGGTCACTGACCTCTCCCCTGCGGAGGCAAACGAGCGAGCACGGAGCGAGGCTGAGGCGGCACTTGAGGCACTTGATTCGGCAGAACTCACGGCTTCTGAGGCACAGACGTATCTTCGAGAATTGGCAGAGTTTGTGGTTGAGCGAGAACGGTGACGGTCGGTAGCAAGTGAAAACGACTGCTCACTCGCTCACATCGAGTTCAAACTGGTCGTGCTCAAGTGCAAGGCGAAAGGTCGGAACTGACTTTCGAATCCGGTCGACAAGCCCCTTATCCGAGAGTGTATGGAGCGCAGAGCGAACGTCGTTGACACTCGGGTCGAGGTCGCTGTACTCCTGGACGTCATGGAGCGTCGCAACGACACTCTGTGGCTCCGAATCCGGGTCAGGTAGTACCGTCAGAATCTCTCTTTCAAGGGCCGTCCCGCTGAAGACACGCGGCCCGTCGCGTTCGGTTTCGTCGCCGACCAGCAGTTCTGCATCCGGCGTTGCACAGATAAGGCTGTTCTCGTTGCGATAATAATAGTCGCTCAACTCGGATTCGAGATACTGGTGGACCTCGCTGCCGCTTTCGAGCCCCCATCGCTCCTGTAACTCGCCGTTTTTCGTCGGTTGCAACTCCACGATATCCGCAAGCCGTTTTTCCGCCTCCTCGGACAGGGTCATTACCTCCCTCTACTCGGAGGGGCATAATCGGCGTTGTGATTGGACGAGAGACGCGACGCAACTTATTTATTTTCCTGTCAGGTATCCGGAGGTATGCCTGGTCCCCTGTTTATTGACGGAGATACAGTGAGTTTACGACCGATAGAGGAGGAAGATTTAGCCTTCCTCAAAGAACACGCTAACGACCCGACTGTCTGGCGGTCGATTGGCTGGCCAAAGCCCACAAATGGCCCTGCAGAGCAGCAGTTCTTTGAGGAGCGCGTCTGCGGCGACGACAGCATCAATCTCCTCTTTACGGTTGACGAGCAGCCAGTTGGCACTGGTGGGTTCAATCAGTTTAATCACGAACTCGACAAGGCGGAACTTGGTTACTGGGTCGCACCGGAACACCACCAGCAAGGATACGGTTCCGCTGCCGTCGAATTGCTTATTGAGTACGGCTTCGCCGAGCGAAACTTCCACCGCATCGAGGCGAAGGTTTTCGATTTCAATACCGCCTCACAGAACCTGCTCGAATCGGTTGGATTCACGAAAGAAGGTGTCCACCGCGACGCCTATTACGCCAATGGCTCCTATCAGGACGTTCACTGGTACGGGCTGTTAGAGGACGAGTGGGACGACGGTGGAGTGGAAATCTAGGGACACACTTTTTTGGGTGTCACAGCCGAAGATGCATCCCCTTCGATTCCGGTGCAACCGGAGTAAAACCCCACTGCTCGTAAAAGCCATCGACATCCGCAACGAGATTAACATACGCTGACTCCGGTGCATCCGATTCGATATACGCCATCAGTGAATCCATAATTCGCGTCCCGAGGCCGTTTTCCTGGTGGTCTGGATGGACGGCCATATCCGAAATGTGATAGACACAGCCACCGTCGCCGACAACTCGACCCATCCCGACGGTTGTGTCGGTTTCGGTCTCGACAACGATTGCCCCAAAGAGGGTTCCTGCGAGACCGCGTTTTGCTGCTTCGTGCGAGCGCGGGGCCATCCCTGCTGCCTTCCGGAGCGAAACGAACGTTTCGGGTGTCGGAAGCGTTTCCCTGAGTTCGTATTCCATGCAAAACGCTCTCTGGTCGGTACAAAAAACATCGCCGAAACTGGTCACAGTCGATGGTGCTACTCGCTCGTGGTAATGTCGGCAGAGAGGCCCTGTGCCATCTCGATTTCTTTCGAGTTGTTCATCGTCCACGCGGTGCGGTCGGTGACCGCTTCGATGACCTCGCGGGCCGATGGATAGCCGTTGCCAGACTTTTTGACGCCGCCGAACGGGAGCTGAACCTCCGCCCCAATGCAGGGCAGGTTCGCGTAGGCCAGTCCGAGTTCGGTGTGGTCGCGATAGTAGTTGAGCTCTCGGTAATCCTCGGAGATAATCGAGCCCGCAAGCCCGTACTCCGTGTCGTTTTGAATCTCGACGGCTCGCTCGATATCACCGTCGTATTCAAGGAGTGCAACATGTGGACCGAACACTTCCTCGCTGGTACAGCGCAGGTCATCGTCGGGGTCTGCCTCGTAGACGAACGGCCCGACCCAGTTACCGTCTTCGTGGCCATCCGGAATCTCGCTGGCATCGAGTTCCGTCCGATCGACGAGCACGTTGACATCCTCGTCACGGGCTAACTCGTTGTAGCTCGTTACTTTATCAAGATGCTCCGGTTCGATAAGCGGCCCCATAAACGTCTCTTCATCCAGCGGGTCGCCGACTGCCACGGATTCGGCCAACTCGACGAACCGTGATTTGAACTCGTCATACACGTTGGTGTGGACGATGAGGCGCTCGCTTGAGACACAGCGCTGACCAGTCGTCTTGAAGGAACTCATCACTGCCGCGTGAACCGCGATATCGAGGTCGGCGTTCTCGGTAATCACGACCGCGTTCTTGCCACCCATCTCGCAGGCGGCGCGTTTGTGTGGGTCAGCCGAGACCTGCTGTTGGATTTCGTGGCCGACCTCGGCGGAGCCAGTAAAGAGCACTGTCCGAACTCGGTCGTCATCGACAAGCGCCGCACCAGCATCGCCGTACCCCTGTACGAGGTTGAAAACACCATCAGGAATCCCGGCATCGACCATCATCTCCGCGATAATCTGTCCACACCACGGCGTTTGTTCTGCTGGTTTCCAGACGACCGTGTTCCCCTCGACCAGCGTCACTGCCATATGCCAGAACGGGATTGCAACGGGGAAGTTCCACGGCGTGATGCAGGCGGTGACGCCGCGTGGTTTCCGTCGCATGTAGGCGTCCTTGGCGGCGACTTCGCTCGGGACGACATCGCCATTTGGATGGCGGGCATCGCCAGCGGCCCACTCGACCATATGCCAGGCTTCGGTGACGTCTGCTTTCCCCTCCGAGATTTCCTTGCCACACTCGCGGGTCACGATTTCACCGAGTTCCTCGTGTCGGTCACGAAGTTCGTGATAGACGTCCCAGAGATACTCGGCACGGTCGATGCGGGAATACGAACGCCACTCCTCGAAGGCCTCGTCTGCGGCGGCGACTGCCGCTTCGACATCGGCTTCGGTGCCGCGGTGGAAGGTTCCGAGGGTCTCGTGGGTTGCCGGATTCTCGCTTTCAAACGTCTCTGTACTTTCCCCTGCTGTCCAGGAGCCATTTATATACTGTTTGTAGGTCCGCGACATACCTGTTGTTTGACGAGAAGGAATAGTAAATCTCCCGGCCGGTATCAACTCGCCCTGTGGCGTTTTCTGTGCACTACTGTCCGATTTCATTCACTGCTTTCCGGGCTGCGATAATTCTGAAAACTGTGTGGACAGACACAGATATCCGGAACCACCAAATCATATGCCTTCGTAGAGTTCGATATGAGTGATGACGAACCTGACGTGCCGATTATCTGCCCGGAGTGTGAGACGACCTCGCGGATTGCTCTCTCTAACGTTGCCGACAGTCTCGAACAGCACAACGAACGGATGCATGACGGCGAGGATGTCGCACAGGTTGACCCTGATATCGCCGACCAACTTGCCAACCTCGTCGCGGAAGATATGGGATTGCTTGAGTAACGCTAGCGAGTGACTTCTCCCACGACTAAAGTCGTGGGCTTCCCTCACTGAGGGTGAGGCCCAACTCTTCCGGGGAGTTCGCAGGTTCCATCTCACCGCTCGTTCCTTCGAGTACGACCTGCGTTTCGGGCTGAGCCACAACAGCCCCCACCGTCGATAGCGGGCTCTGAATGTCCTTACCGACGGCTCGTTTACCGATGTTCGTTGCACCATTCTTGTCGCCGTTATCCTCCAACTCGCAATCGTGACACTCGACACAGCCCTGCACTTCCCGTGACGTATTCTGCGACCCACACCGCCAACACGTTACAGACGTGTCGTACTCGTTTACGGGGAGGCACTCTCGCCCGTCCAGATG